>JBDGSF010000034.1:0-4464 GCA_042217675.1 Candidatus Nanohaloarchaea archaeon
TCTCTTCTTCGTCCGCTTCTGATACCGGTGCTTTCTGCCAGTCCTCGAAGTCGTCATCCGCTTTCTTCATGGCCTCTGCCTCTTCCTTGCTCATGATGGAGACGTTGGCTGTGTCGTCATCATAAAGCTCGATGATCCAGTAGTTATCTTCTTCAGCCATGGTTTTTCCTCACGTTCTATAACAGTCTTTTGTAGACTTATTCTTTTTAAGAAGTCGCTCCACAAGCAAACAGAAAATAAGAATAAGTGAACGAGGATAGAGGCAAGGGCTTTCTCTCACATCTCTTCCAAGGGTTTAATCCCCAGTAGTTCAAGGCCTTTGTCTGTGACTTCTGTGAACTCCTCGACCAGTTTCAGTCTATGTTTTTCACGGTCGGATCCTATTACCTGTGATTCATGGTAGAAAGCGTTGAACTCCTCGCAGAGGTCTGAAAGATAATTAGCGATCTTTGCTGGTTCCCGCTGCTCGGCGGCGTTATCCATGGCTTCAGGGAACTCTGAAAGCTTTTTCAGCAAGACATACTCGGAATCGGTGAAGTCTCCACCTATTTCAGCTTTCTTGGAGGTCTTCCTTAGAATGCTTTTCGCTCGGACGTTCGAGTACTGCAGGTAAGGCCCTGAATCACCTTTAAAGGAGAGTGCCGTATCCCAGTCGAACTCCATATCCTTTTTACGGGATACAGAGAGGTTACTGTATTTTACGGCTCCTATACCAATTTCTTCCGCGTTCTCAAGGTTTCTGTTGATCTCTTCCTCGGCTTTCTCTTCTGCAATCTCCACAGCCTTGTCGAATATCTCTGACTGTTCAATTATCAGGCCTTTACGTGTTGACATACTGCCTTCAGGAAGCTGAAGCATACCGTAGGAAATATGCTCTGCACCCTCTGTATCGATTCCCATGTCTTCCGCGGCTTGGAAAAGCTGTTTGAAGTGAAGTTTCTGTTCAGATGCAACCACGTAAAAGTTGTAGTCGAAGCCTTCCTCATTTCTTTTCTTCAAGTTGTACAGGTCACGGGTAATATATAGTGTAGAGCCGTCTGCCTTCAGAAGTACGACTCCAGGCATGTCTTCGTCTTCGAATTCGTAGAACACTGAGCCATCTTCGTCTCTCTCGATTTTTCCTTGCTCCACCCATTTCTCTACGAGTTTCCTGGCCTCTTCATAGACCGTTGATTCTCCAGTGATCCTGTCGAACTTTATTCCCAGGCGTTCGTACTCCTGCTCGTGGTATTCAAGAGTAGCTTCTCTGAATTTTTTCCACAGTCGAACAGCCTCGTCATCGCCTTCTTCAATCTTCTTAGCCCATTCCTGAGCTTTTTCCTCGACTTCAGGGTTATCCTCAGCAAGTTCATGGAATTTTACATAGATATCAAGCATGTACTCAATAGGCTCTTCATTGAAGTCCTTATCCGACTCAATGTTCTTGTGGCCGTAGATCACTTTACCGAACTGGGTTCCCAGATCCCCCACGTAGTTCTCCGCCGTCACGTCGTAGCCTGCGAAAGACAGAATCCTCCGCAGAGAATCACCGATAGCGTTGTTCCTTAAATGGCCTACGTTCATTGGCTTCGCGATATTAGGTGAGGAAAACTCCAGCAAGACACTGCCTTCCCGTTGTTTGACCCCGAAGTCTTCTGGTTCCAGGGTGTCAAGCACGTTCTCCGCGTATTTCTTCCTGTCAAGGAAAAAGTTAAGGTATCCAGGCCCTGCTACGTCGATAGAATCCACTATATCAAGTGATTCAAGCTCCTCAGCAGTTCTCTCAGCTAGCTTTCTTGGGTTTTCTCCAAGCTCTGAAGCAGCCTTCATCGTTGGATAGGCAAAGTCACCGTGCTCAGGTTCAGGCCTCTCAATATCTTCCTCAGATACTTCTACTTCAAGCTTTTCTGAAAGACCTTCCGCCAGCTGCTTCTTAACCTGCTTCATAAAAACTGTATTAGGCCTCAAAGTTTCAAAAACTGTTGCCTGAATCTTTCTGTCTACCGCAGTTCTCCACCAGAGAACCCAGTACCTTTTGAGCTGATTCAACTGTACTACTTTCCTCGTCGAAAGGAGGAGCCACCTCCACAATATCAGCGTGAAGAGGCCTTAAATCGTTGACTATTTCCAGGACTTTTTCCAGGTCCAGTTCTCCGTCAGGGTAACCGGTTCCAGGAGCTTCCTCAGGCTTTAAAACATCTACATCAACGCTGAGATAGAGGTCTCCTTCAGGCCTTGATTCAAGAAACTCTTCTACCTCTCCAGGCCTGTATATCTGGAAATCGCGGGATTCCAAGAACTTTCTCTCGTCGTGGTCGATCCGGGTCACACCCACGAAAACTATATCTTCCTCCGAAAACCCGTTATCCAGTAGCTCTCTGACAACCACGTCATGAGACACGTGTCCGTCAATCTTCTCTTTCAGATCAAGATGCGCGTCCAGCCACACCAGCTTCAGGTCAGGGTTCTCTTCCTTCAACACCTTTAAGACAGGGAAGCTAACAGAGTGATCCCCGCCTATAGAGATAACAGGTCCGTCGTACTCCAGCAGCTCTTCAGTGTTTCTTTCAATCCTGCCCTGGGTTTCCTCCAGCGAGAACTCGTCAGGAAAAACCTCGTCCACAAAAACCTTTTTCTCAAGTTCAAGGCCTCCCAGTATCTGCTCCGGAGCGTTCAAAGTACCTTTACGGGGATTTCTATGAATTCCCATGTCGCTGCGAAGCTTCTGAATCAAAACTTCTGACTCCTCAGGTTTACTGGTTCTCATACAAAAGGCCTCCGCAGGTATAGATAAAAATCTTGGATAGAAACTGTAACATCCTGGTGAACAATCAATGGATACAACAGAGGACGGAGAATACATTGAAGGAGAAGTAGTAAGGCCTTACGACGGTGAAGACGAAGAATATGGAGAGGAATACGAGGTTGACGTTGAGAACGTGGAACTACCGGAAGAAGTAAACACAGCTATAGAAACCATGCCTCACGGAGAATCCCACGCCCGCTAGGCCTTATTCTTCTTCCTCCATTTTATTTTATAGAAACAGACTCGCAGGGATTTGAACCTGAAGCTCGCAGGATTGGAGCTTCTACTGTCAAATACCTGTGTGTAAGCGGTAGCGGACCCACAGGGATTTGAACCCTGGACCTACCGGTTAGAAGCCGGTTGCTCTGTCCAAGCTGAGCTATGGGCCCTTCTTTAACAAGCTGTAGACTCAAGAACTTTTTTTATAATCCTATTATCCCCATGTGAAGACCGATTTCAAACATCGAAATCAAAACTCCAAACGCTATAATCGTCTTGGGGTCGATGTCGATCCCTGAATCTGCGTCGAAATACTGTACTAGGCCTCCCTGACTTGAAGGAAGCTGACCTCCTTGCTCCTGATTATTGGCCATAAAACATATCTACGGTGAAAACTTCAAAAAGGTTTGTCGCGGGCTCCGGAGATGGGAGTAAGCCCGATTCTGTTTCTACGACCGTATTTCACTACACCGGCCTAACGGAGATATAGATCTCCGAAACGCCGGATTGCACCAGTGGCTAGGCTTGCTCCATGCAGTGGGAACACGTTTCAACGATTCCTCTGCAAACGTCCGCCAAAAGGCTTCATCCTGTAAGCAGAGGCCGTGTCGTTTCTGCGATCCCTCAGACCTTTCCTACACCAGGTATTATCCTGGTTTGCGGAAAGGCCTTCAGCCCTCTCAGGCTACAGGTTTTAACACCTGCTGCAACCCCAGATACCTGTAAAAAGGCTCTGGTGTGGGAGTCGGGACTTTCCTCCGAAGTATCTCGGGGAACAGTCACTCCATCTCCGGAACCGGCTAACAAAGTAGATATGGCCTCGAAAACTTTATTACTTTTAAATCGAGTGAATTGGTTCGCTCTGTATGAGGTGAGAAGAAAAAATTTGTCAGATTGAGGGACGCGTACATGGTTCGACCAAAAGGGTTTACCGTTCAGTGATGGAATGCTTGAGTTGAAGATCAGAGATCTTCTTAACAGGTCAACTCTTCCGAGTAGACCGTGATAATGTTAGAGCTCAAGCTGGTGCCGTCCACCGAATTGGAACCCACGATTAGTAGTGGTCGGCTGAAAGTCTCGTTGCCTTGACTCTTACACCGCCACTCTATCAACTCATCTTGTATGAGAGTGGAAGCGGTCTCTTTTTGAGGTGGCTTTCAAGCTTAGATGCTTTCAGCTTTTACACCTGTGAGGCGTAGCTACTCTGCAACACCCTCTCGGATGACAGATACACCAGAGGCCTCAGTTCGGGGTTCCTTTCGTACTGTCCGAACTTTCCTCTCAGACCACTAAACACTCCCGGCAGATAGCAACAGATCTGTCTCACGACGATCTAAACCCAGCTCACGATCCGTTTTAATGGGTGAACACCCCCACCCTTGGCTGCTGTTGCACAGCCAGGATACGGAGAGCCGACATCGAAGTAACAAGCCTGTGGGTCGATGTGAGCTCGCGCCACA
>JBDGSF010000035.1:0-2517 GCA_042217675.1 Candidatus Nanohaloarchaea archaeon
TCGAGCCTTCTTGAACTATTCTGGTTGCAGGCATAAGGTTGAAAACGCTTGTAGTCTTACATATAATCTGTGGTGAAAAACACCGCATAGAGAAGCCTCCATCGTTCTCGGGGGTATTGTAGGACGGAGAGTCCAACTTACTAATGTTCTTTGGGCATCTGTCAACTAAACCTTCGGTTTAGGTTCTGGAGAGCCCGCTTTTTAGGGGGTCTGCGGTAAAAGAGGGAAGTTTTCTTTTTTAATTCTGCGGTACTTATCTTCTGATATGAATCTAGCTTACTTTGCGGCAGGAGTTTTTGTAGGTATTGTGCTTGGCCTCGGAGGCGCTATCTTCTATCTTCGGTGGAGAATGAAGAGGCAGCTTGGTATGATGGAGGATCAAATGAGTGATTTGATGGAATCGACACAGGATCTTACTGAAGGCCTTGGAGAAGTCGAAGAAGTCGAAAATAAAGAAGAAAATGAGTGAGTCAGGGCTTTTTTATTGCTCTTCGTAGAGCTCGTAGCCGAAGTAGATCTGGTACAGTCCTGCCAGTCCTACCAGAAGGTAGACTACGCTGGCCAGGGTTGGAGATATCTGTCCTACAGTCATTTGGACCAAGTTTAGACTACGCATGTTAGCTACCTGTCCTAGTCCTACTAGGCCCCAGTTAAGAGCGCCTACAATTACTAGAACCAGTGAAGCCCAGTCAAGATATTCTACGTCTGCCATAGTTCGATCACCTAAAATAGTTTTACAGGTTACAGGGATTTATATCTTGTTACTGGGCCTGTTCAAGTTTTTCAGCGGTTCTCTCCATTTCCTCTGAGATGTTTCTTAGCTGCTCGATGAAGGCCTCGCTCCTGGCAGAGTACTCTTCTTCTATCTCCAGGTCTCGGAGCGCTGAACGCAGATGCGCCTCCTTGATTTTTGCCATCATCTCGCCTTCTTCAAGGGTTTTTTCTGTTATCTCTTCAAGCATTCTTGAGAGAACACAGTTTATTACGTGAGGTACGTCTCCATCCAGGGTCTGTTCCTCGTCCATTCCTTCACGAATGATTCTCCGGATTCTTCCCTCGGAAAGCGCAAGGTCATCATTTTCCAGCTGGCCGTAGTTATCGGGTATAAGCTTCTCCAGGTTCATAACAACGATTTTTTACTGCGTAAACTACAAAAGATTGACCTGGCTTCGAAGAAGTTTGCAGCAGTTTAAATAATCTTCAGCTTTCTAAGTTCTCTGTGAAAAAAGAAATCCAGCTAGATGATAGAGAGATCACGGTAGTCGGTACCGCACACGTGTCCCAGGAGAGCAAGGAAGAGGTCAGAAAAACTATCAAAGAGGAGAGGCCTGACACTGTATGCGTAGAGCTGGATGAGAACAGGTTGAAATCTCTTAGAGAGGATTCAGGATGGCGTGACCTGGATGTAACTGAGGCCATAAGAGAAGGCAACGGAAAACTCCTCCTGCTTAACTTAATTCTTTCAATCTACCAGAGACAGCTAGGACTGGAACAGGGAATGAAACCTGGAGAGGAACTTCTTGAAGCGGTAAAGACCGCGGAGGATGAAGGCCTTGACTATGCGCTGGTTGATCAGGATATCAACGTTACTCTGAACAGAGCGATCAGTTCTCTCAGCTTATGGGATAAGATGAAGCTGGCAGCCTCACTCATGGTCTCCGGCGAGGAAATGGAAGTTGAGGAACTGAAGGAAGACAATCTAATCAACACGCTGGTGCAGCAGCTGGAAGAGGAGTTCCCCGAGCTCTCCAGAGTGTTCCTGGATGAGAGAAACACGTATATGGCAGAGAAAATACTGGAAGAGGACTTTGACTCCGCAGTTGTAGTGGTCGGCGCAGCACACATGGAAGGCCTGATAGAAGAGCTGAAGAAAGAAAGTAGAGACACAGACTTCCCTGATGTCAAAGGCTTCCCGTGGATGAAGGCCCTGAGTTATGGAGTACCGGCATTTATTATAGCAGGCCTCGGCTACAGCTTCTTCCAGATCGGTTTCGCTACCGGTGTATCCGCTACCAAGTTCTGGATTCTCTCCAACGGTATACTTGCAATGCTGGGAGCGATAATAGCTCGATCACATGTCTCTACATGGATAGTTTCCTTCCTTGCTGCTCCTCTCACCTCGCTTGATCCTGCTCTTGGAGCAGGCATGGTTGCATCCTATGCAGAGGCCAAGCTCCACCCTCCAACCGTGGAAGAACTGGAAGATGTCTCGAAGATCGAGAGTTACAGAGAGCTGTGGAACAACCAGATGGGTCGTATACTCCTGACCTTCGGCTTTGTAACGATCGGCAGCGCCGCAGCGACATTTATATCCGCAGGGTACATCGCATCTCTCATCGGCTGAACTACAGGAAGTTTTAATGAAGTCGGGTGCGAAGAAACCGTTATGTCAGAGGAAATAGGCCGTCACAAAGGTGCAGTTGAAACACTTCTACATGAGAAGAAAGAGATTTCAAGAATACTACAGATAGTTAACTCTCAGCTGGAAAGACATCTGACCGCGCTGGAGGACCAAGG
>JBDGSF010000036.1:0-1985 GCA_042217675.1 Candidatus Nanohaloarchaea archaeon
ATAATCATCATCCAAGGCCTTCACTGAGCAATCGTTCAAAAGCCGCAGTTCTTCTTCATCATCTTGTTTCACGACCTGATTCGAACTATCAAAAATTTCCTTAATTGAGACTGTTCTACCATCAGACATCAAAACATCTGTTTCCGGAGTAACACACTTTCCTGCTCCAGTCTGTGCAAGTACCGCAAAGTGCTTGTAGAAGTCTTCTGCGTTGACGTGGATATCGATGTCGGGATTGGTTTCTAAGGATCCTATGCGGAGGCCGTCGTCTTTGAGGCCTAGTGTGTCGGAGATGAGTTCCTGGTCTGCTCTGTAAACTATTGAGTCTGGCTCTATCACTCTTCTAGGCGCCTTGGTAAGGCCTTTGTCTCTGTATCCTATTATGTTGGCGTGGGCCATTGTTTCTCCGTCTGGTTTTTTGGTTACTTCGTCGACCTGGCACAGTATCCATTCCTCGTTGCTTTTCACCGAGACAAAGTCGAATTTCTTTACGTCCTCTACCGCTCTAAATTTAAATGCCGAGGTGGTGACTTCTCCTTCGATTGTTCCTAGCTGCATCGTGTTTAATCAGGTGAGTCGAATATTGATAAATTACCCGAATGCTCGGTGGTTTTAAGAAGATGGTCAACAGATTTCTGAATATGGAAGTAATGGGTCAGGAAGTTTCAGAGAGCCTGCAGAACCAGTTAAAGTTCCTCGGTGTTTCAGCAGTTATTCTTATTGGATTGATTGCAGTACATAACGGTCTGGCACCGGATGAAGGCCAGGAAGTAGGTTACACAGAGATCACGGTAGAATGCCTTGGAGTCGAAGCAGGCGATTTCTGCATAGGCATGAAGAAACAGACTCATACCACCTACAACTACAATAACTACACCGAGGTCGAGCCCGGTACAGCAAACTTCTACCGGAGGGTTGAATCCGAACTCATGATGCAGGCCTACAACATCTGTAACGAGACCATGAGCGGCATGGAGTGGACTGATGAGGCCTCCTACCGGAACAAGACCGCTACAGAGTGGAGGGAGAACGAGAACGTGACACTGCTTCCATGTGAGAAGACTTTTTACAGGAAGCTTCCGGAATAGGTCGAGTTAAAAATCTCCCGGAGTTCATTCTTTGATAGGCGTTAACTATGTCAGAAGAATCTGAACACGTTGAGAAAACTTTTGTTGCTTTAAAACCCGACAGTGTTAAGAGAGGCCTTATTGGCGATATTATCTCCCGTTTCGAAGATGCAGGGTTTAAGATCAGCGGGATGAAAATGGTGTGGGCTACTGACGACCTGCTTGAAGAGCACTATTCCGAGCACGTTGACAAAGACTTTTACGACAGACTGGTAGAGTACATGAAGAAAGGGCCTGTAGTTGCCATGGTTTTAGAAGGTGTTAACGCCGTTGAGAACGTTCGGAAGATTGTAGGTGAGACTGATCCAACTGAAGCTGATCCATCCACGATCAGAGGAAGCTACGGTCACATGTCATTCGATCACGCAGATAGTTCCGGGAGCCTTCACAAGAACCTAATCCATGCATCAGCTGAACCTGAAGAGGCCGAGGAAGAAATCGATATCTGGTTTGAGGAGGAAGAGATTCACGACTTCAAAACAGCCCAAGAAGAATGGGTAAGATAAACACCCCTCTTCTCTATTTTTGAAGGACGGGAAGAGAATTTAACTCTGGGAAACTCATACAGTGAACGTGGTTAAATAATGGCGGAGAATCGGCTTTATCGTTCCGAAACAGATAGAATCCTTGGAGGAGTATGCGGTGGAATCGCAGAAGTATATGACTTTGATCCCTCCATGGTAAGACTGGCAACCGTTCTCCTCGCACTCACCGGCGCAGCCGAAATACTGTATATAGCAGCCTGGCTGATAATTCCCTCTGAAAGCGAGGTAAGAGACCGCGAGAACGCAGTAGATCAGAGCCAGCACGAAGAACCAGAAGATGAAGAATAATTACCGAGGACGTCAGCACTCAAAA
>JBDGSF010000036.1:2085-6948 GCA_042217675.1 Candidatus Nanohaloarchaea archaeon
CAGCACGAAGAACCAGAAGATGAAGAATAATTACCGAGGACGTCAGCACTCAAAAACAAACCTCCGAAAGCGGTTGAGCGCAGCGATACCGCTTATGATGATCGACCCACAGATTCTTTTAGAATCTGTTTGAACTAACTTCACTTGAAATTAGTGGCTTTCAGAGGTTCGGTCCCGCAGGGTTCTCCATCTTTCTCGGAAAAGAGAAAGCTGGTTCAAGAAGCATCCGGTCGGATGCTTGCGTTCATCATCCGTCCTCTAAAAACTACTTTGCCAGTTCCTCGTTTATTTTTCTGAGGTCGAGTTCGAATCCGGCGGCAGGTTTCTCCAGTTCCCAGTTCTCAAGGACTTTTTCTGAGAACTGGCCGATGAAACCAACTTCCTCCCCGTTTAAAACTACTTTTCCGGACCTGCCATCCATGAAGAACGGTTTTTCTGCTTCTTCTACTTCCAGCTCGAGGCCAAGGTCTCTTTCCAGGACTTGAAGTGTTTTTCTGGCGTCTGTGAAGTCTGTTTCTTCTCCTGTCTGGATAAACGCTGTTTTCTTCTTGTTTGAGGCGCCTGAGGCAGAGTCATCGAGTTCTGCGACGTTTCCTGTTTCGAAGAATTTCTGTGGGTAGCCGTGGTGCTTGTTCTGTTTCAGTACTTCGAGGAGGGACGGCGTCATCAGGTTTCTGAGCGCTGAGTACTCGTCGGAGATCGGATTGCCGATCTTCACAAATTCCTCCTCTTCCACCTCTATTTTATCCGTCAGGTTCTCCCTGTTTTCGTGGACATAGGTCATGGCCTCGAGTACGCCTGCACCCGTCATGATATCCCGAACCACCTGTACCGTGTCTTCAATTTCCTTCTGTTCACCAATCTGATCGACTTCAGGCAGCTCCGGTTCAATGTTCGTGTAGCGATGGGCGATTATAACATCCTCTATAAGATCGTAGGAATGCATTACATCTGTTCTGTAGCACGGCACCTCCACACTGATCTTCCTCCCGGATTCTGCACCGTACTTCATCATCTCCAGGCGTTCAACGATTTCCTCTTCATCCAGATCCAGGCCGGAAACCTCTCTGAAGTAACCCGGATCCAGCTCCATCTCCTCAGGAGTCAAATCCGGCAATCTTTCTCCATCAACTTCGACCGATTCGATACTTCCTCCTCTCTCCGCGAGAGCCGTCGTCAAAATATTTAAGGCCTTCAGAACTGTTTCTCGATCTTTTCCGGTGACATCGATGAAGACATCCTGCGTCCTGGTGTCGACCTCGGTTAACTGGTTGTTGATTATCGGCGGGAAGCTGAGAACCTTTCCCCCGGAGTCTTCAATTATCGGGTATTTATCCTCGTCTTCCAGTATCCAGGCGTATTCCTGGCCTTTCTCATGCTCTTCCAGGATCTCACCGAGCTGCATGTGCTTATCGTACTCAAGAGGCTTGAAGGAAACCTGTCCCGGCTCAACCGCCTTATAAGTAAACGGTGCGTCGACAGCGGAAAGATCATGAAGCCCTATCGCCAGCTTATCCCTTCTACGCCCCATTGTCTCATGCATTTTCTCCTGCAACTGGATCAAACCGTTGATAACCTTCTCATTCAACTCCAAATTCCTGACAACAGCCGCTCCAATATAAGGCCTGACCTCTTCGACAGATTCATCAATCTCTACTTCTACATCGCCTTCAGACACCTTATATTCTGTTCTTCCCTTCTCTATGTCGAAGAAACCTCTGTATGCCCGGGCAAGGCCTTCTACCGATAGCAGGTCCGGCCTGTTCGGATACGTCTCGACCTCGCATACGTTTCCGTCTATGCTGTGCCAGTGAGCGCCGAGGAATGATCCTTCCTCAATCAGTTTTTCGTCTTCAAATTCTTTTCCTACCAGATCGTTGAATTCCCGCTTGTCTATTTCTATATTCGCCATTCAAAGACCACCTCTTTCAGTTTTTCCAGTCCGGCCTCCAGACCGGTGTCTCGTTTATGATTTCAATGTCGTTTCTGTAGAGTTCTCTGATATCTGTCAGTCCTGCCGCCATGAAGGCTATTCTCGGTATTCCGAGGCCCCACGCAAGTACTTTTGCTTCGAAGCCTAGCATCGGTTTGACGACTTCTGGTCTGAACATTCCTGCTCCACCCATTCCTGTCCAGACGTCTTCGTCTTCTTCGTAGACCTGTACCTCGACACTCATCTCCGTGTACGGGTAATAGGATGGTATAAGCCGGATGTCGTCGTAACCCATTTTCTCGAAGAACTTCGAGATGTATCCTTTCAGGTTCTTGAAGTTCAGGTCTTTTCCCACAACGATTCCATCAGTCTGGTAGAACTCGGCTAGATGGGTTCTGTCGACTGTTTCATTCCGGAAGTTTCTGCCGACGATGAAAAGCTTCTTCGGCAGTTCTTCCTCGTTAATATCTATCTGGTGAAGCCTCTGAGCCGAGATCGCGGTGGTGTGAGTCCTGACGACGTTTCTCTCCGCTTCTTTCCTGTTCCAGTCGCCGCCATAACCCTTGCTTCCGGTTTCCCAGCCGTTTTCATGCGTCTTCTTGATATGTTCGACCTTGTCACCGTAAACTGAGATATCGGCCTCCTCCGGCTCCTCAACGAAGAAAGTATCGTGCAGTTCCCGGGCAGGGTGATCCTGAGGCGTGTAGAGAGCGTCGAAGTTCAGAAGGCTTGGAACAACGTAGTCTCCTTCCATTTCCTCGAATCCCATCTCCAGCCAGGTCTGACGTGCAAAGTTCAGTATCTCCTTGTAGTAATGTTTCTTGCCTGTTCTCGGTGTTTTAGCGCGGGCCTCAACGTTGAAGTCTTCCTCGACTTCTTCAAGGTTCATTTCTTCTCCTTTTTCAGTGAGAAGCAGGATTCTCGTGACCCGGGCCTCTGACTCCACAAGGCCTCTGTCCTCGTCTTTCTGCATGAAGTCTTCTTTGTTAAGTCGTTTTTTGAGTTCGTCTTCCGCCAGTGCTTCTTTTCCTGTGTCTGTTAGTGCTACTGAGCCTCCTTCTATCTCTATCCAGTTTTTCTGCTGTGCTTTTCCAAGTGCTACGTCAAGGTTGAGGTCCTGGAGGTTGGCAAGTGATCTGTCTCCGGATTCTACTCTCTTGATTAGTTTGTGTTCTGGCGAGCCTTCTGCTGCTACTTCTTCACCGGTTTCTGTCAGTGATTGATGGATTTCTTCCTCTTCTTCAAGTTCGATCAGGCCTTTCTCCTGTAGTTCGATTGCTGCACGGTTGACCATTGACTGGTCGAAGCCTTTCTGTTCCAGGTCTTCTACGGTTTGGTCTCCGTGTTTCTTCAGTTGTTCAAGTATGTCTATGGCCTGAGTTGAGAGTTTCACAACCGGGTTTTACTCGGCGGAATCTTAAATAGATTTGTTAGAGCGACTCAAGTAGCGCGCCCAGTACTATCAGCAAAACACCTGTTATAACCATTTTAGCAAGATCCTTCCAGGTATCTTTGTTGAAGTGTTCTCTGTAGACTGCGGCTGATACCAGGCTTCCTGTGATACCTGCAACTATGAACCCTGACATTTCAAGCGTTGCGTGAGGAACATAGGCTATAGGCGAAGGAGTCTGTCCTGAACCTGTTAAGACGTGGTAAATGGTTCCCAGCTCTGATAGAAGCTTTGCGATGAAAACCCCGAGTACCGAGGCATTCCAGGTAAGGATAAAAGCTCCTGCCGAACCTATAACCGCCGATACCGCGAGTATAGAAAAGAACAGCAACAGATTATTAGACAGAACCATATACAGGGTGTCAGGAGACACCGCATTACCTGTAAGGCCTAAGCTGGCAGCTTGATCGCTGAAAACCGATGCCTGCATGTAGAAGCTCTCGGTAGAAACCAGTGCAAGGCCTAGAAATGCCAGGAACTCTCCCAGGAAAAGCGCTCCGTAGAACTCTACCTCTTCTTCATGAGGTCTCCTCCCATTCTTCTCATCCTCCAGGAAGACCGAAGTCAATGGATAGACAAGAGGAATAGACGCGAAAACTACTGAAAGCACACTGGTCTGACCAGGGAAAAAAATCTTGGCTGCCCCGAAACCAGCCAGACCTGAGAAAAGGCCTAGTAAGACTATCAGTAGATGATTTCTTTCTTCCTCCTCTCTCAGGACAAGTTCTGGCAGCATAAGAAAAGAGTTGGATTAGAGGCCTTTAACTGTTCAGGCCTCAGGGATTGATATCGAATTCAAAGTTTTCCTCAATGTACTGCTCCACTTTCGGTGCGGCTTCCTCTCGTTTCCGCTGGTGCTCTACAAGGAAGTCCTCAAGTCTATCTTTTGCTATCTGCTTGAGCTCTCCTGAAAGCATTTCTCCTGACTCGTACTCCTTTCTTATCCTTTCAAGTTCCTTATCATCCTTGATCAAGTGGAAGGCTAGCAGCTCGAAAACCATGTCTTCATCAACGTTCGCGCCTCTCTCCCTGTGCTCTTCCAGCGAATCCTGGCCTCCGGTCTTTGCCTCATCAATTTTCTGCTTGGCGTCCTCTACCGAATCAGTTAACGCGACGTAGCTCTTCGGCTTGGAAGAACTCATTTTCCCACCTTGAAGGCCTCTCATGAACTTGTTGTAAGTGCTCGCAGGCTTCATGAAATCCTGATCGCGGTATTTTCTGGCTACATCCCTGGTAAGCCTGATATGAGGATCCTGGTCCACTCCGACAGGCACTACCGTCGGTTTCGGGCCTCCGTTTTCAGGGAACTGAGGTCGGAGAATATCGGCGTACTGTACCTGGGAAGAAGACATTTTTCCTGGGTTGGCTGAACCGTAAGTGGCTTCCATCTGGTTCTGTGTGAGGTATCGGCCGAATGTCGCGGCACGAGCCAGATGATTGTTTCCTGCTTTCGACTGGAAGTAGAAGTCAATATCCTCCA
>JBDGSF010000037.1:0-6136 GCA_042217675.1 Candidatus Nanohaloarchaea archaeon
CCGTAGGCCCTCTCTGCATGCCTTACAGTGATGTCGTTGTGGCTGATGACTATGAACTGGTTGTCCTCTGCGTACTCCTTCAGTAATTCGGAAAGTTTCCGGGAGTTGTCTTTGTCTAGAGCGGCATCTATCTCGTCCATGATGTAGAAAGGACTTTCCTCGTACTCCAGGATCGCAAAGATGAAGGAAATCGCAGTCATGGTTTTCTCTCCTCCGGAAAGCGAGGAAATTATGTGTGGGTCTTTTCCCGGCGGTGCGACCTTGAACTGGAGGCCTTTCTCGATATCGTCGTCCTCCAGAACCAGTTTGCCTTCGCCGCCTTCAAACAGTTTCTGGAATATCTCCTCGAAGCTGTCCTGGATTTCTTCCAGGGTATCCATGAATCGCTCGCGTTTCTCTGACTCGATCTCCTCGATCCAGTCCTCGATCTCAAGCTTCTCCTGCCTGATCTCAGAGACCTTCTCCTTGAACTCCTCGAACTCTTCCTTTTTCTCCTTGTACTCGTCGATGGCCCGCATGTTCACAGGCCCCATATTGTTCTGCTTTCTGACCAGCTTCTTCTTTTTCTTCTTCAGATCTTCAGGAGAGGCCTCAAGAGAGAGCTCTTCTTCATCGTATTCAAAGTCCTCAAGATCCTCTTTCACATTCTCCAGTTCTGCCTTTAGATTGGCTTTCTTCTGGCCTACGCTGTCGATCTTGCTCTTCAGCTTCTGCTTCTCAGAGTATTTCTCCTGTCTTTCATCCCGTAGCTCGCTGAGTTCGTCTCTTAACTGCTTTTTCTCCTCTCTAAGCTCTTCGTCTGTCTCTTTCTCTTCCTCTTTGCGTTTTTTCATGTCTTTAAGTTCGGCGATATCTTTCTGGAGGTCTTCTATTTCTTCTTCCAGCTTTTCTTTCTCTTTCTTCTTTTTCTTGGGGTCAAGCCTGTTTGATGATGAGCTGCTTGAGCTCCCTGTCTTCTTTTTCTTTCCGCCGGTCATGGCTCCGCCCCGGCTCATTATATCTCCGTCAAGGGTTACAACCCGGACACCGTCAATATCTTTCACGGAGTCCAGGTCTTCAGCGATAAGCGTGTCCGAAAAGACATTGTTGACGGCTTTGTCAAACTTTGAGTCGTTGTCAACAATTTCGGATGCATAACCTATGACTCCTTTTCTCTTCTTCGCCATCTGGCTTTTAGCAGATTTAGATCGATCTTTAATCTTGTCCAGAGGTAGGAAACGGGCTCTGCCAATGTTTTCTCGCTTCAAGTAGTTTATCATGTCGACAGAAGTCTGTTTGTCTTCCACAACAACATCGTTCATATGCCCTCCTGCCGCGGTCTGGATAGCTGTGTTGAACCGATCCTCGTAAGTGATTAGATCCTTGAAAACCCCGTTCACAGAGTCCTCTCCCATGTCGAGAACAGCGTCAACGGCCTTTGAACCTGTGCTACGGTTTCTTTTCATTCTTTCAAGTTCTTCAATGGTGTCCTCTAAGTCCTTGATCTTGTCTCGCTTGTTCTCGATCTGGCCTTCCTTCTTCTCAATCCTGTTCTGGAGGTGCTGAATATCGTTGTCGCCGCCCTGCTTTTCCTCTATCTCCTCTATTCGATCCTGCTTCTCATCTATTTTGTCATCGATTTCCTCGAGTTCTTCCCCCAGTTCTTCGATTCTTTCCTTCTTCTCAGAGGTATCAGTATTTATATTTGCCAGCTGATTTGAAAGCGCTCTCTTACGGACCTCAAGTATAGAGGCCTCCAGCTTCTCTTTCCGGTCTTCAAGCTCTCTGTACTTGATAGCAGTGTCCTTCTGATCCTTGAGGTTGTTCAAGTACTGTCTTTTTTCATCAAGCAGGATCTCCTGCTCCTGAAGCTGTTTCCCTACTTCTTCAAGCTCTTCCAAGGCCTCCCCCTTTTTCTCATCGAACTCTGCTACGCCTGAAAGCTCGTCTATAATCTTTCTTCTCTCTTCAGGGCTTTGCTCAACGATTTCAGTTACCTGGCCTTGTTTCACGAAGTGGTATCCATCAGGATCGATTCCTGCCTTCCTCGATATTTCGTCTATCTTGCTTCTCTTGCAGTTAGTACCTTGAAACTTGTACATGGAGGAACCTGCCCGGGTAACTTTACGGCCCACCGTTACTTCATCCACGTGATCCTCTTCCTCAAGAAATTCATCGAATATACCTGAAGTATTGTCAAGATAAACTGTTACGTGAGCATGATCCGCTGGCTTCCTGTTGTCGCCGCCGTTAAAGATCAGCTGCTCCAGTTTCTCGGCACGGAGCTGTGAAGAACGCTTCCCAAAAACAAAACTAACTGCATCCAGGATATTTGACTTTCCATTTCCGTTCTCCCCTACAACAGCTGTAAGGCCTTTGTAGAACGGTATAGAGCTTTTTCTCTGGAAACTCTTGAACCCTTTGGCTGTTACCTTGTTTATCTTGGTCTGGGCCTTCCTGCCTTCATCTTCTTTCTGCACGGTTTCTGTTTCTGCGGCCATAACAATACATTTTTGTGCGTCTTACTTGATTAAAAAGTGCGGTGTAGAAAAAGTTAGAGAGAAAAAATTGGAGGTGTGGAGGCCTCTACGGTGTCAGCCTCTCTGGTGTTCTCGGGAACAGGATTGCCTCCTTGACGTTCTCCAGTTCTGCAACCTGCTTCACCAGTCGATCGATTCCAAGGCCGTAACCTCCGTGTGGAGGCATTCCGAACTTGAAGCTCTCCAGGTAGAAGCTGATGTCGTCAGGATCGATACCTTCTTCCTCGATCGCGGCCATCAGTCGATCCATGTCGTGCTCTCTCTGACCTCCAGATGCAAGCTCCAGGCCTTTGTAGATCAGGTCGAATCTTCTGGATCCGTACTCATCGTCTTCACGGGCCTCCATGTAGTAGAATTTCTCTCCGGGATATCCGATTACGAAGAACGCTGGATGGCCTTTTTCCTCGAAGTATTCTCCGAGAAGCTTTTCTCCCTTCGTGTCGAGGTCTTCAGGGTCGTCAGGTTCATGGTTGTACTCTTCTTTCAGGATCTCACGGGCTTTCTCAAAGCTGATCCGTGGGAAGTCGTCTTCAGGAACCTCAAGATCAACTCCGAGTTCTTCAAGCTCTGAAGCAGCCTTCTTCTCCACTTCTTGAAGGGTATACCTGAGAGACTCTTCCAGTACATCCATCACGTCCTCCTGGTCATCTATAAATGCAAGTTCAACGTCGAACATTGAGATCTCTGACAGGTGGCGGGAAGTTGCGAACTCTTCAGCTCTGAAGGCTGTACCTGTTTCGTAGACCTTGTCGAATCCTGCTGCCATCAGCATCTGCTTGTAAAGCTGCGGGCTCTGTGACAGAAAGGCCTCTTCTCCGTAGTATACTACAGGGAAGAGCTCGGCTCCTCCTTCTGCACCCATTTTTGCAATATTAGGTGTCTGGATGTTGATGTACCTATTTTTATCGAACCATTCCTCCATTGACTCTAACAGGTGAGATCTGAGGGAGAAGATTGCGTGTATCTCGGGCCTTCTCAAATCCATGAAACGGTTGTCCAGCCTTGTGGACATGTCGGAGTCAATATCGCTTGAGATATCCATTGGTAGCGGCGACTCGGCCTCCCCTACGATCTTAAGTTCTTCAGGGTGAAGCTCTCTGTCGCCAGGAGCCTGATCATTAGCCTGTACTACACCTTTGGCCCAGATAACATCTTCTTTACCTATATTCTGTGCGTTCTCGAAAAGATCTTCATTCTCGTCTTCCTTGAACGTTAGCTGTATCTGGCCTTTTCTATCCCGCAGGACCACAAATGTTATTCCTCCGAGATCTCTGATCTCGTGAGCCCATCCTGAGACAGCGACTGTCTCGCCGTCCTGATCGGCTGTAACTTTATCGGTGTAGGTTCTTTCCATCATAATTTATCAACAGTAAGGCCTTTGCTAGGTGATTTTTTTATGCGCTTCCCCGTTCTAGAAAGTGAGAGCGATCAGGATCAGGGTAAATGAGACTGTGAAGCCGAGGAACGCTTCTGCAGGGGTGTGACGTTCGAGCTGGATTCTTGACCAGGCTACAGCGAAGCTGGCGGCCAAGAAAAAGAGTCCTAGGACCCAGTTAAGGTTTGCAAATAATGCAGTTACCAGGCCCATGCCGGTGGTATGTAGACTTATCTTGATTCTCTGGTTGAAACTGTAGTTGATTAACCCGATACCTATTGCAGCAGGAGAAAGCCTTTTGATGACTCCTGGCCCCTGAAAATAGTAGGTGAGTACGCCTACAATGCTGAGGGAGAGAATGGCTACTACGTATATCTTGTTGCGGTCAGATCTTGTGTTCATATCCAGCTTTTCAAATCTTGAGGTATTGAGGAGGCCGTAAATTGTACCTGTTACTCCTATAAGGGGGAGAACTGCGTAGATCAGTATTTCTTCTGTTTTTAATCCGTACACTAACAGGCCAGCGGTTGCAGCAGGTATTTCTATCACAGCTGGGTGAAAAACCTGTGATACAGTCTCTGCTACTTTTTCCTTGTTCACTGAGTAACTTCTTCCTCTCCGGACTCTTAAAATTTTCACTGAACCATCTTCTTCCAATGCTGTGATGAGGGTTTTCGACATCGTCTGATCCTCGAAAAGAGGAAGTGATGACAGTTGAACACCTCTGAGCTATTCTTTCTCGTCATCGAGGTGCCGGTATCTTTAATAAGTAGCCGAGTTTACCATAACATTATGGAATCTGAACAGGACCAGCTTTATGTCAGACTGAACGGCTACAGAGAACTTTTAAACGACCTAGATTCTGTGGAGGACACTATCTCAAATATCAACGAGGCCATGGAGGTCCTGGAACAGGTAAGATCGGTTAAGCAGGCCGCGGTAGACACTATAAATGACAATATTCAGAGCTTGAATGATGAACTGGGCCAGGTAGCTGCACAGATGCCGGAACTGGAAAATGAGGTGCCGGAGGAAGAATTCGATAAGGCCTCACAGAGTCTTGATTCTGATCTCGATGTTTCTCAGCGTGATGACACTCAGCTGGATAATTCAATTACAGAGCTTCAGGATGAACTGGATGATCTGCAGGAAGAGCTTTCAGGCCTTAAGTGATTAGACTGGTTGTTTTTCCGTCAGCATTTTTTGTATGTCGTCTTCGAGCGCCAGGAGTAGGAGTTGAACAGTTCGAAACTAGTTAAGTTTTCCTGCACGTCTTTAAATCTCCGCTGAGAATATGATAGATTGCCGGGGACAGGATTTGAACCCGTGAACCCCTGCGGGAATGGATCTTGAGTCCATCGCCTCTAACCCTCCAAGAGTTTTCCATTGAGCTCAGTGGAGATTGGCCACTTGGCTACCCCGGCGAGATATACAGGTGATCTTTCTGGGTTAAATGTTAAGTAGTCACTGAATTGGCTTTGGTAGGTTGTATCGTTTTGATGAACTTTTCTATGTCGTGGCGTGAAATCTGTATCTGGTGTGGTCCTCCTTTCACGGTTTTGATATCTAGTTTCTCACACATCTGTTTGAAGTCTTCTAGAAGAGGTTCCGAATAGTTCTTGAACTGCACTCTAGTGTAAGACTTGTCTCCCCGTTGATCTTGATATATAGCGCCATCTGTATCTATAAGACCTCTTACACAGGCCCTGCAGAATTTCTTCTCTTCTTTTATCCATTCAGGTACGTGTACTTGATTTTCTTTCTTGTTCCCTGCTTTTAGCCCTAGTTCTACGAATCTTGTTACTAAATCCTTGCTGTGCAGAACTATTCTTACGCAACGACCGCTTTTTGTGTATTCTTTAGGCTCTAGGCTGGTAATGCTCTGTGAAAGGTCTTTACTGTGCTTTATGAGCTCTTTTTCTTTTTCGTTTAAAGTTATGGATATAAAATAAGTTGAAGTATTTCTGTCTTTATTTTTCTCTGATCTAAATTGTACGTGGCCATCGCCTAGGATTATTCCAAATAGCTCCGCTAAATCTATAGATTTCTCAATAGGCGGTAGTTGTTTCTGGTTAAATCTCTGATCTGGAACTAATTCATGTTCAATTTCTGAGCCATATAATTCTATTAGTTTTTCAAATGAGTCAATACTCATTTTGTAATCATTGTAGAGGTAGCTGTCTATCCGGGCGTCAATTCTATCTGAGATTGTTTCGTTGGTAAATCCCTCCTCTCTTAGATC
>JBDGSF010000038.1:0-12135 GCA_042217675.1 Candidatus Nanohaloarchaea archaeon
GCAGTCCAGGCCTTGTAGGGCCTCTTCATCCTGCCTGTATTGGTATTGAAGGTGGTAATCTAAAAAAGGCTTTCTTGGGTTTTGAGTTCTGTCGGATCAGGTTAATAAATCTTCTACAGCTATGTTTGCTTGTAACGTTCTAAAGGTGTAATAATATGCAGATGACTAATCCGAACCAGCAGCAGTACGACCGTGGAATAACCACTTTTTCGCCTGACGGGCGTTTGTTCCAGGTCGAATACGCAAAAGAAGCAGTGAAAAAAGGTGCAACCGCTCTAGGAATTGTCTACGACGAGGGAGTAGTTCTCGGCGCCACGAGAAGCACGCCAGAGCTTCAGGTAAGAAATCCTGAGAAAGTATTCAAGATCGATGACCATATCGGAGTCGCTACCTCAGGTCTCGTAGCCGATGGTAGAACACTTGTAGAAGAGGCCAGGAACGAGGCCCAGAAATACTTGATGACTTACAGCGAGGACATCCCTACAAGCAACCTCTCCAAGTTTATCGCTGACAGATGCCAGCAGTTCACACAGTACGGAGGCGTAAGGCCTTACGGACTCGCCACGATCGCTGGCGGGGTCAAGGATGGAGAAGCAGAGGTCTACCAGACAGATCCTTCCGGAACCCTCAGCCAGTGGAACGCAGTCGCCATCGGAAAAGGCGGAAGCGAGGCCCGAGAACACCTTCAGGATAACTGGGAGGAAGGCCTTTCCCGCGATGAAGCTATCGAGCTAGCTCTCGACGCATTAAAGGAAGGAGAGGACGACATCGAGCTTAAGAACGTTGAAATGGGAACTGTAGATAGAGAGAAGAGTTTCCAGAGGTTCTCGCCAGGACAGCTGGAAGAAGAAGGCTTTGAAATTTAAAGCCTTCTCAAATACCACTTTTTCCCAACTTTTTTCTACCGGTAACTTGTTTAAGAATCGAGGCCTAGTTTTTCGTATATGGATACGTCTGATGCCATCAAAGTACGGTTTCAAGACTATGAAATTCTGGTAGACCCGGATCTTGCGAAAGAGGCCAAGCTGGAAGGAGAAGAACACGGTATTCAGCGACTTCTTTTCGTCCAGGAGGTTTTCAAGGACGCGGATAAGGGCGAGAGAGCTTCGGTGGATGATCTGGAGAATGACTTCGACACCCGACAGGTTATGGAGGCTGCCGAGGAAATATTTGAGAAAGGAGAGATGCAGTTAACCACGGAACAGAAGAAAGAGATGCGTGAAGACAAAAGAAAACAGATAATCAACATGATCGCGAGAAGAGCGATGGATCCGAAGACAGGAAACCCTCACCCTCCTCAGAGAGTGGAGAACGCACTGGAGGAAGCAGGCTTCAACGTCGACGCAATGAAAGATGTGGAAGAACAGTTCCAGGAAGCAATAGAGGATATCAGGCCTATAATCCCGGTGTCGCTGGAGGAGAAAACCGTCGGCATCAAGATCCCTAACGATAAGGCAGGTAAGGCCTACGACCTGTTGAAGAGGAAGGCGGAGTTGAAAGAGGAGCAGTGGGGTAACGAGTACTTTATGGCAAAGATCAGGCTTCCTGCAGGAGTTCTCACTGAATTAATGGAGGAGCTGCAGGAGATGACGGGTGGCGAAGTCCAGATGAGCGAACAGTGAATCGCGGAGTTATAAAAAGTTTCCTCCCTCTTTTCTACTTATAAAATCACATTCTCTTTGTGGAGTTTGAATTTGAGGTAAAGATAATATGTCACGTGTAAAAGAAGAAAACGATCTAGTCGTGCCTGGAGATGTCGTATACGAAGGCTCCAACCTCTATGCGAATCAAGGCACCTATGAAGAAGATGATAAAATCTATGCAGAAAGCATCGGCGTAGTCCGCTACAACGGGCAGGGCGTCCAAGTAGTTCCAATGTCAGGACGCTACATTCCTGAAGAAGGAGACGTCGTGATCGGAGAAATTTCTCGAGTCAGCTACTCCAGATGGACAGTTGACCTGAACTCTCCCTACGACGGTACACTTGGAATCAGCGATGCAACAGAGGAATACGTTGACCTTGACGAAGACGACCTGACAGATTTCTACGATGTAGGAGATACTGTAGTAGTCAAAATTGATTCAGTAAGCGAGTCAATGGACGTAGATCTCTCGATGAAAGACCGCAGAGCAAAGAAACTGCACGGAGGCCGAGTAGTAGAGATCGCACCAAGCAAAGTTCCAAGAGTAATCGGAAAAGGAGGAACAATGGTCCAACAGGTCAACGACAAAACCAACTGCAACATTATCGTAGGCCAGAACGGCCAGGTATGGATCAAAGGCGACCACGCCAACCTAGCCGCAAGAGCCATCAAAAAAATCGAGAAAGAAGCCCACACACAAGGCCTTACCGATCGAATCGGCGAATGGCTTGACGAACAGCTTGAAGAGGTGGATCAATAATGAAAATCGCAGATTTTCGTAGAGACGAAAACAGAGGTGTTTTCGAAGAATGACTGAATCAAAGGAAGACATTGAATGGTTTGACGAAGAAGGAAAACGTGTAGACGGAAGAGAAAAAGATGAGTACAGAGAAACCAGTATGGAGATCGGGGTACTCGACGAAGCCGACGGATCAGCAATGGTAGAGGTAGGAAACACACGCGTAGTCGCATCAGTATTCGGCCCACAGGATCTCCATCCAAAGCATCTTCAGGAATCTGACAGAGCAGTAATCAAGATGCGTTACAATATGGCGCCTTTCTCAGTAGATGACAGGATGAGGCCTGGACCAAATAGAAGAGCCAAGGAGATAGGCCTTGTAGCACGTAGAGCGCTTGAACCTGTTCTTGACTTGGAAAGATTCCCGAAGGCCGGAATCGATATCTCGATGGAGGTTCTTGAATCCGATGGAGGAACCCGTGTAACAGGAATTACAGCAGCTTCTCTTGCATTAGCTGACGCTGGTATCCCGATGAAGGGAATGGTTTCAGCGATGGCTGCAGGAGTTGTCGATGATACTCCTGTCCTTGACGTCAACGGTAAAGAGGACAAGGAAGGGAACGCGGATATCCCGATCGCGGTCATTAACTATGAAGACGAAGAAGAACCTGACGAGATCACACTTCTACAGATGGATGGAGATCTGACACAGGAGCAGGTCGACGAATGCATCTCACTGGCCAAGCAGGGATGCAGGGATCTCTACCAGGAGCAGAAGAAAACAGTTTTAGAAAAATACGAATCAATCAGAGGTGAGCAATAAAATGAAAATCAATCAGAAGACAATCAGAAAAATTATCGAAGACGAAGAACGCCTTGACGACAGAGACCTTGAAGAGTACAGAGATATAGAAATCGAGACCGACTGGGTACATGAAACAGCTGAGGGATCAGCAAAAGTAACTATCGGAGACACACAGGTACTTGTCGGCGTTAAAGCTGATGTAGAAGAACCTTACAGCGATAGGCCTGACGAGGGAACAATTGTCACCAATGCAGAGCTTGCGCCCATGGCTTCAAGAGAGTACGAGTCAGGGCCTCCACAGGAACCAGGAGTAGAGCTTGCAAGAGTTGTCGACCGTGGAATCAGAGAAGCGGAGGCAGTTGATCTTGAAAAGCTGTGCATTGAGGAAGGTGAAAAGGTGTACACCTTGTTCATCGATGTACACGTCCTGAATGATGATGGTAACTTGATCGATGCAGCAAGTCTCGGAGCC
Organism: Candidatus Nanohaloarchaea archaeon; assembly: GCA_042217675.1. Lineage (GTDB taxonomy): Archaea > Nanohalarchaeota > Nanosalinia > Nanosalinales > Nanosalinaceae > Nanohalovita. The sequence continues at coordinate 3,660 of JBDGSF010000038.1, forward strand.
CTTGCAGCTCTCAAGACAGGGTTTATCCCGGAGTACGATGAGGAGACCGATAGCCTTGACCGAGATGAAAAGGCCATGGATATTCCTCTGCAGTGCGAGCCTGTTACTGTCACCGGCCGCATGATAGAGGACAGAATTCTCTGGGACACAACCAGCGAGGAAGAAGAAGCTCTTGACTCCCGTCTGACAGTCTCTATCAAGGAAGATGGAAACGTTGTAGCTATGCAGAAAGGAGAGATGGAGCCATACAGCCAGGAAGAGATCATGGACACAATCGAGAAAGCAGAGGAGAAAACCGAGAAACTACGGAAGAAGCTGGAGTCTGCAACCGCAGACTAAAAAGCTTTTCCTACATTTTACTTTTCATTGAGTGATAAACAATGGCTGAAAACAGATCATCCAAAAGATTCGGCTCACGCTACGGAAACAGGATTCGTAAAAACGTGGACGAAGCCGAGAAAGGAGAAGAAGGCTACGAAAGAATAGCCGCAGGTATCTGGAAAGACAAGGAAACCGGTGAAAAAGTAGCAGGGGGCGCATACAGGAAAGACACCGGCGGAAAAGAAATGCTGAACAAGGCCTTGGAGCTTGAAGGCGGCATGGAAGAACTCGAAGAAGCCAAAGAGGAGATCGAAGAATGACTGCGTACAAATGCGTGAAATGCGAGGAAGAAGTAGACATTGACCCTGTCAACGAGAAAGTAATCTGTCCGAAGTGCAGCCACAGAGTACTCCTCAAGATGAGGCCTGAAGACACCGACCGCGTAGAAGCAGTATGAAAACAACGGTAGAGATAGATACAGATAAACCGGAGGAGTACAGAGAAATCCTAGGTCAAAGCCTTACAAGCGATCAAAACGTTGAATACAGTCTTGAGACCAGGGAAGATCAAATACAGATACAGGTGAGGGCCGACGGTATAGGCCCTTTAAGAGGATGTACAGATACGATATTCAGGCTTTCAAGCCTGGTTAAAAAACTATATTAGGTGAACTAGTTTATGGAAGAAGATGCACAGCAGATGATGATGGAAATGCAGCAGACCCAGCAACAGCTTCAGGAGGTCGCTGCACAGAAAGAAGAAACACAGGACGAACTCGACGGAATCAATAAATCTCTAGAAGAGCTCGAGAAAGACGAAGAAGGCCAGGTCTATCAGGAAGTAGGCCAGCTCCTAGTAGCAAAGGATCGTGACCAGTTAAAAGACGATCTTGAGGACAGGAAGGAAGACCTTGAAGTAAGGAAGGAAAGCCTGGACAGCAAGGAGGAAGAGCTTAGAGAAAAACTTCAGGAAGCCCAGAGCCAGATAACCCAGAGCATGGGAGAGTAACGGCCCGGAGTGATGAAAGATGCCATCAGTAGATGCAGTTACGGAACAGATGAGAGATCTAGCTGAAAAAGATGGTGTACCATCTAATATCTCCGAGCTGCTTGAAGAAGCTGTCGAGACCCTTGAAAACGAGGAGGAAGAGCTTTCGGTAAGAGTTAACACCGCCTCTTCACTTCTTGACCAGATCAGCAACGATCCTAACATCCGGCAACACACCCGGACAGAGATCTGGAACCTGGCCTCCAAGGTTGAAAGCCTGGAGGATAACTAAATTTCTCTTTCTCTACTTTTCTTTCTCAAAACCCTTTTTTGAAAAGGTATAAAAGTTCTAGAACTCATAATTTTAACCAAGAGGTAATTAATTCATGGCGCTAGGATTTCTGAAAAAAGAAGGCGACAACGATACCGAGGTAATGAGTGACGACTTCGTAGAACTTGATGCAAACATGTCCGAAAACGATAGTAAAGTAGTAATCAGGGCTGAAACCCTGAAAGAATACGACGATGCCGAGAAAGTTCAGGAACACCTGCGCAACGATCACATTGTCTGGGTAAACATTGCACCACTGAAAGAAACGGACATGACCAACCTCAAGAGAGCAGTCAAGAAACTCAAGAAAACAGTCAAATCTATTGACGGAGACATGGCCGGCGTCGACGAGGAATGGATCGTAGTATGTCCAAGCTACGCAGAAATCCAGAGAAGCGAGGAAACACAGAAAGCCTAAGACTTAGTTCGACTAACTCCGAACAACTTGATACATTTTTTAAACCATTCCAACCGCTATTCTAGAACATGAGAAAGAAAGCATTACTCACAGCCACGTTTATCCTACTAACAGGTCTAACCACTTCAGTGGTAGGAGGCCCCAACGCCTCCAAAGGCGAACTAGCGATCACCTCTGCATCAGGTACGACCGCAGTAGACCCAAACGGAACAATCTACGAGACACACTTCTCTGTGACCGACAGGGCAACCTCCGCAAACCAGACAGGAGTAACCAACTACTCAATAAACAACGACACTGTAAGTTTCACAGGAGTAGTTAAGACACCGACACCCTGCTACCAACTGCGGCACAACGTCGAAGAGACCGGAAACAACAGCTACAGATTCAACGTCAAGATGCAGGACACCAACAAGACATGTGCACAGGTAATAAACTACCAGACCTACGAAGCAGAATTCACTGCGGAAAGGCCTTACACACTTTCAATCCAGCACTCCGGAGAGGAACTGGAGAACCTGGAAGTAGGAACAGTCAAGGAACCAGACAGGGAAGACAAGGAGTACCAAGAAAACTCTGACGGCTTCATCGCCAAGATAATGACATTCTTCCAAGGCCTGTTCTGAAAAACTGCGCTCTCTTACCTATCTTCTTTTCTTTTAACTCTTCCATTCTTAACTAGAGGTATGACAGATAAAACCTGGCACGTGCTGGTGAGGTACGGTGAGATAGGAACCAAGTCGAGGCCTGTAAGAAACAACATGCTTGAAGTGCTGCGGCAGAGAATAGCTGACAAGCTTGAATTCGAGGATACAGATTTCAAAAAAGTATCTCAGAGAAAAAGCAGAGTAATTGTATCCACAGAGTCACCTGAGAAAGCAGTTGAACAACTGAAACTTCTGCCAGGGATAGTCTCTATTTCTCCATCTCTCAAGACAAATTCAGAGATCGAGGAAATCAAAAAGGCCTCTGAAAACTTTGAATACGGAGAAAGCTTCGGCGTAGATACTTCTACCGCCAGAACCGAGCTCTCCTCCAGAGAAATCAATAGAGAGGTCGGTTCTCACATAGAACAGTTCGCCGGCGCCGAGGTAGATCTCGATAACCCGGATACATGGCTGGGTATAGAGGTCAGAGGAGATGAAACCTTTCTATTCACGGAAACCGTCAGGGGTGAAGGAGGCCTTCCTGTAGGCACTCAGGATAAGTATCTTGCACTGATAAGCGGAGGAATTGACTCCCCGGTAGCAGCTTATGAGATGATGAAGTCAGGAGCCGATATCACTCCGCTGTACTTCTACAACAAACCTGTAGCCGCGGAAGACCACCTGCTGCGTTTCGAGGCAGCAGTAAACAGGCTGAAGCAGTACCACCCAGGCAAGAAATGGTTCTACCACTTTATAGATATGGAGGAAGTAAACCAGGAACTGATGGAAGTGGAGAAAGGCAGAATGGTGCTGCACAGAAAAATAATGTTCAAAGTAGCTGAGAGGATAGCAGAGAAAGAAGGCCTGAAAGGGATTGTGACAGGAGAGTCACTGGGCCAGAAATCAAGTCAGACCGCGAGAAACCTTGAGAACACGACCAGAGATATAGGTAAGCCCTTAATGAGGCCTCTACTTACCAAATCCAAAAACGAGATCACAGAGGAAGCCCGGAAAATCGGAACTTTCGAGCCTTCAAAGGTTAACTCGGCGTGCAGGTCTCTTGCCCCTGATAACCCATCTACAGGCCTGAAATCAAGGGAGTTGAGTGAATTGGAAGAAAAAGTAGATATAGAAGGCCTCGTTGAGAAAGCCGTTAGTTCGCACGAAAAACGGTTTATTGACTGACTTCATTGATTAGCTGAGACTATCTCTATCACATCGCCGTGGCTTAACTCGTGGTCAGCGCCGATCTGACGGTTCTCCCTGACATCTATCGCGTGGAGAAATCCCTCACCTAGATCGGAGTGAATAGTATACGCGAAGTCCTCAGCGGTTGAACCTTCGGGAACCAGGAAACAGTCCGGAAGAATATTCCCGTGCTCATCTCCCAGGCCATCTGAACCGCCAGGGAAAACAGCTATCACACCAAGCTCTTCAAAAAGAGCTTCTTCCAGCGCTGTCTGAACACCGGTACCGCCGTACTTACCCATAAAGTCTCTGATCTTCTCCAGGCCCTCGGCTTTATCCTCAGGGAGATCATCCTCCAGTACTTCAAAGTCTTTATCTCCCGGGTAGTAGTCCACTATGTCCTTTTCCGCCGCGTTCTTCAAGGCTTTCTCGGCATGGGCTGAGACAGGTACAAAATCCAGGTGCTCGTACTCCGGATCCGAGGCTATCTCCTGATAGTTTTCCTGTGCCTTCTCCGTGTCCATCTTGTTCGCCGCGATAATCATGGGTTTAGTGGATTTCCTGATTGAACGAGCCAGCTTCTTCTTATCTCCGTCGCTCCAGGTATCCGGGTCAAGCTCAAGGCCTTCCTGGAGAACAAGCTGTTTAATTTCATTCTTACTGGTTTTGAAAGCACTCATCTGCTCCGCAAGCTCTTCTTCAAGCTTCACGTCCTGCTGACGCTGCTTCGACTCAAACCTGTCGATACCTTTCTCCAGGATTTCAAGGTACCACATGTCAAGCTCCTCTTCCAGAAAATCGATATCTTCTCTCGGGTCGTGGCCTTCCGCAGGCTCTCCCTCGATATCTGTCTCGCCGGAGAAATCTACGATGTGAATCAATACGTCGGCCTCGTTGAGATCGGTTAGGAACTTGTTGCCAAGGCCTTTTCCTTCATGCGCCCCGGGAATCAGTCCCGCTACATCCACAAGCTTCACAGGTACGTATCGAGTACCGTCGTGGTAGTATCCTACACGCGGATCCGGTGTCTCGTCGAAGTCCTGTGCCGCGTCTCTAACCCTTACGTAGGCCTCCCCGACTGAGGGATCGATAGTGGTGAAAGGATAGTTCCCTTCCTCAATCGAGTTCATTGTCGCTGCGTTGAAGAAAGTGGATTTCCCTACACTGGGCTTTCCTACCAGTCCGATTTTGTAAGGCATAAGAGCTTTCTGGAGGTGAAGATTTTTTAACCCGATTGAAATCAAGGAGAGATTTTTAACCCTGGCTAAACCACCTATAGAATATGAGCAAAGGCCTTTTGAACTCCTCTGATGGATCCGATCTCTCCGTCATGCTGATCGGCGTGGTTCTCGTAGTGCTTCCTCTCTCATTCTTTACCCCGAAAGCAGCAGAGCTAGGTGTAGAGGCCTCTATTAAAACCAGTTCGCTGATCTTTCTCTACGGAGTTTCAACAATTATAGGAGGCTTAACCCGAGGAGAGGCAAAGTACTTCGGATACTTTGTAGATATTTCAGCGCTACTGGGTGTCGCCCTCGCAATTACCGGGCCTATTCTCCAGGTTATAGAAACCGGTTTGTGGATGAAGATCGCGGTCGTCGGTTTCATCTTTATCTCTATTCCCTCCACTGTAGGGGAGAGGGTTACCCGGCGGCGCGGGAAGCCGGAGTAAGAAACTTTTCAAGCTTAAATTAGTTGAAAACTCAAATCTGTATATGAGAAAGCTAAAACTCCCAGGAAGAGATAAAACAAGGCCACGGCTTACAGAACACGATATAAGGCTGATCGAAGAACAGGGAATACATGAAATCAAAGATCAGGCCCAGAAAATAGTAAACAAAAAGCTCAGGGAACAACCAGATAACGATGGCCAGCAGACTCCTTCCGCAGGAAACCCTGTGTACAAGGCCATGCATGCATGTAACGTGGCGTCTCGAAAAGAGCTTTCCCGGTCTCACAAAATTCCTGCAGGCAAAGAATTAACCGATAGACAGGTTGAAGCAGTTGTAAATCTTCTGACCCGGTGGATTGTAAGAGAATACAATTTCTACAAGGAGGAGAAAAGAGAGCAGCAGAAAAACCTGGGCGAATTCTCAAATAAAGAAGAAAACAGGGAGAAGGCCTAGAAAAAGCCTTCTGCCTCCAGATGCTCCAGTACTTCGTCGCGTCCCAGAGTTTCTTCCTTCCCTGACTCCATGTGCTTCATAGTAACCTCATCGTTCTCCAGGTCCCGTTCTCCCACGATCAGTACACGTTTCGCATTCATGTCATCAGCATAACCCAACTGCTGGCCGAAACTGCGTGAGGAGAGATCGGTCTCCACAGATAGGCCTTTCCTCCTCAACATTGTTGCATACTCAAGGGCCACGTCTCTAACCGACTCAGAGACCGAGAGAACGTAGACATCTGTTTCAACCTCTTCTAGAGGGTACCGGTCCTCCTTCTTCAGCAACTCGATCGTCGGCGAGTAACCGAACGCAAAGCCGACCGCAGGAACATCTCTTTCACCGAAAGTACCAACAAGTTCATCGTAGCGGCCGCCCCCGAACAAAGCCCTGAGCTCGCCCTCACTGTCGAAAGCCTCGAATACAAGACCGGTGTAATAGGCAAGGCCTCTGACTATCGAGAGATCGAAACGGCACATGTCCGCGACCTCGTAACTTTCGAGGGCCTCACCCAGGCTTTCCATTCTGTCAACCGAGTCCTGTACCCCTTCAGGGGCTTTTTCACGGAGTTCATCGATCTGGTCAAGTATTGGGCCTGAAATGTTTGTCAGTTCGTCTACCTGTTCAGCTTCTTCCCTTGAAAGGCCTCTATCCTCCAGATCTTCGAGGAACTCTTCCGTATCCATTTTCTCCTTGTCATCGATTACCTTCATGGCCTCTTCAGTTCTTTCAATGCCGTGAGATTCAAGGATGGACTCAAGAAGCTCTCTGTCATTGACAAGGAAGTTAACCCTGTTGTCAAGATCCAGTTTCTTGAAGATAGTTGCTGCCGCAGCTATAACCTCGGCGTCGGCCTCCACGGACTCGATGCCGAAGATATCGAAGTCTCCCTGGAAGAATTCTCTGTCACGGCCCTTGGTTACGTCCTCGTACCTCCAGCGTTTGGAGGTGTTGTACCATTTCACCGGAGTCTTGAGATCCTTCCTTTTCTGGATTAAACGGGCTCTTGTCGGGGTTTGCTCGGGAACCAGAGTAATCTCGTTATCGCCTTTATCGGTGAAGGCATACATTTCATCTGTTACCGAGTCCTCCTCTTTCTCTGTCCACAGTTCCTGGCGTTCAATGCTTGGAGGATTAATACGCCGGAAGCCAAACTCTTCGGCCGTCTCCTCCACTACTTCAACCAGTTTTTTCCATGTCGCCCATTCCTCAGGGTACCTGTCATAGGTACCTTTCAGACTTTCCAGATTAATTGCCATTTTTAGTTACCTCTTACAGAAGGATTCTTCCTCTTATTTTTTAGAAGTAACTCGGCAGAGCCGGAAATCTTTATAGAGGCCTGATCTGTATAACTGGAGTTATTTAGAAGGTTTTGAGAGTTACAGCAAAAGTTGTCCTTCCCTCTCTTCAAAGAGAGGATGATCGTAGTCACCTTGCATTGGTGAATCGCCTAGAGAGATATAAGAAGTGGAATTTTTATACCCTTTTCGGGGCCTGTCACAAAAACTTGCTCTCTACTTTCTGATAGACTTCATCGTAGAAGTCCAGTAAAGGACTCCATACCGGCTCGTACAGACTCCAGGAACTGTACGAAACTCCTAGACCTATTAGAGACGCTGCTACAGAGCCTAAAATATCTACAGGCCAGTGCTCTCCAATGTAGATTCTTGAAAGGCCTGTCAGCACCGCCGCCACAGTTATCAAACCTCCTAGATTTTTCCTGTCGCGTTTAAAGTACGCAAAAGCCGCTGTAAGGACTACAGCAGTGTGTTGACTGGGAAAGGCATTCTCCGGTTTACGGGGAACTAACGTATCGAATACAGTTGAGGGATTACCATGCGAATAAATCAATCCCATGATGTAAGAGGCCGCTAGACCGAGAAGAACAGTGTAGAAGCTGTAAAGAGAATCTTCCTCTCCCTGACGGCCTTGGAACCATAGATAAATCAGGGTCAGAGGCACGAGCAACACGAGGTAATCCGCGAAGAAAAGCATCAACCGGTCTAAAACAGCGTTTCCATGCAGAGAAAATAACGCACGATAAAACTCCTCTCCCAGCAGCATAAACAGTAAAGAGGTCCCAACTACTTAAGATTTTGCCATCAAAGACTTTCCTGTTAAGGTGAACCAAAACAATGGCACAGAGATTTGAAGAGGCCGAAGACCGAGTATTCAAAGACATCTACATCTGCAGAAAATGCAACGCCAAAAACAAGACCCAGGACCCGGAGAACACTAGCTGCAGAAAATGCGGGTACCCGGATCTAAGGAAAAAGAACGAACAATTCGCAGGCTAAAAACCTTCTTCTCTCCTTACCTATCCAACCCACCACAAACTTCTCTCTAAAGGCCCCCTTGGCTCAGCGGTAGAGCGCGTCCTTGGTAAGGACGAGGTCCCGGGTTCAAATCTCGGAGGGGGCTT
>JBDGSF010000039.1:0-6772 GCA_042217675.1 Candidatus Nanohaloarchaea archaeon
TGGCCGCCGATATCGTTCCCGTTCGACAGTACCTCGCTTAATGTTCCTGAGCCGCCGCCTCCGCTTGATGAGGCGAGCGGTATGAAGCTGGAGACGGGCGATGCGAGCGCGAGGCCGCCGGCGCCGAGGCCGAGCATCTTGAGGAAGCTGCGGCGGTCGACCTCGTTCTCGTCCTCGAGGTCGGCGATATCGACGAGCAGGTCGTGTTTTATGTCTTCTTTTACCGATTCCTCGACTTCTTCTTGGGCCTCACCGAGTTTTTCATCTACCGCGGACTCGACCTTCTCCTCGACGATTTCCTCGATTTTCTCTTCTATGTCTTCCGGGTCGGCCATCCTATGAACCACTCATAGTGGAACGGTTTAATACTTTGCGAGTTTTTCCGTACAGCTTCATCGTCACAGCCTCTTCTTCGCGGTCACGAGGTTCGACTGGTTTGCCACGACCTCGTACAGGTACTGGACGGTAGAAGGTGCAAGGGCGTGGTCGTAGATGCGGACATCCTGCATCTTACCATCGAAGTACCTGTCTGTTGATGTGTCAAGATTCCCGAAGAAAGTGGACGGGCTGGGATTGGAGAAATCAGGTGTGACGTTTATCGCGTTGGAATCGACAAGTTCACCGTTGATATACAGCTTCAGAGTCGAGCCATCGTAAGTACACACCATATGATACCATTGATTCGTATTTCCCGGAGTATTAACCCGGTAAGTATTAGCCGCAGAACGGTCATAGAGATAAGCATCCAGATCCCCTGACTGCCTCGTATTAAGTACAACTGGGTCAGCTAATCGGAAACGCAGAAATATGCCGTTATAAGAGCCGCCGTTATTACCATACCTCCGGGGGTAGACCCAAGCCGTAACAGAGACGCCATCGCCCGACCACCCATTTGACGGCACCTCAATATAGTCGTTAGTTCCGTCAAAACTGTACGCGCTGTTTCCAAGGAGACCTGAAGCTCCAACCACCGTAGAGTCACCACCATTGCTAATAGTCCCGTTATTACTTCCGCGGACATCATAGGCCGTGCTGCCCGAGTCCTCGTGCAGCGGCCAGTAACCGACTAGAGGCATGCTCCCACCTTCATTGTTCGGCGATCACCTGTCTCATGTCGTGGCCGCGCGTCCCGTAGAGATAGAGCTGGTGAATCTCGTGCGGGCTGAGGGCGCGGCTGTAGATGCGGACGTCGTCGATGGTCCCGGGAAATGAACTGGCGCCGTCAGGGTTAGCCCCTATCGACAGGTTGTTGGATGTCGTGTTGAGCGTCATGTTGGCCGAGGTGGTGGACTCGTGGTTGCCGTTCAGGTAGAGCTTTGATTCTGTACCGTCCCAGCTCAGGACGAAGTGAAGCCAGCTCCCTGTATGCTGGGAAAGGGTCGTAGTGTTGGTCTCGTAGAAGCTTGAACCGTCGTAAAGGTAGGTTTTCCACTCTGATGAGTTGCCGCTGTTCCAGATGGAATACTGGTAATTTTTCAGTAGAACCCTTTGAACCGAGCTGGTGCTCAACGAATCCGCGTTGACCCAGGCCGAGATGGAAAGACTATCCGTCGGGTTGAGGCTGCTCGAGCTTGAGATCGTTATCCTGTCATCCGTACCATCGAAAACCACAGCACCGCTTCTGACGCCGTTACCAGTCCACATGCCGCTGGTCGAAGTCGTACCGGAACTTCCCGGGTTCAAAGTCCCGTCATTGCTCCCCCAAGAATCCGCCGCAGTAGAACCTGAACCACCATCCAGCGTCCACCGGGAGACAGCGCTAGAATCGCTGCCGCCCGGCGGGGCCGCGTAGTCGCCGCTGCCCCACTGGTAGAGCTGCAGGATTTCCTGGTGTGTCAGGGCACGGTCGTAGATGCGTATGTCGCAGGCTTCTCCCTGATACCAGTAGCCGCTGTTCTTGGATATCTCCAGCTGTGCGGTGGAACCAGTGATGGAGGAAGAGTAAGATGTCGAGGCGATGAGGCTACCGTCCACGTAGAGAACCAGCCCGGAGCCGTCGTACGTTCCCAGGACGTGGTGCCAGGTGTTGTCCGTCAACGCGTTGCTTGTTGAGACACCGTGCCATGATCCATCGTGTATCTCCATCCGGAACTCGTTCGTACCGTTCCAGTTAGGCTGGAAGTTGAACTCGTTGTTCTTGTAGACCAGCTTGTTGGAGTCTCCGCCCGGGTCCGTGGTATTCACCCACGCAGAGATAGTTATCTCGTTCAGACCAGAGATAGTGGAATTATCAGAGACGGTCACGGTGTCATCGGAACCGTCAAAACTGTAGGCCTGTATACCGCCACGGCCGGCGACACCTCTAGTAACCCCTCCGCTCAAAGTACCGTGATTCCCGTTGCCGCTCAGGTCGACCGCGTCTCCGGAGGTCCCGTGGAGCGGCCACCAGCCTACCAGGCTCATCTTACTGTCTCACCATGTGTTTGCTCATGTCGATGCCGCGTGTACCGTACCGGTACAGCTGCTGTATTTCACGGGGTTTGAGCGCGCGGTTGTATAGCCTGACTTGGTCTATAACACCGTCAAAGTAGGAGGTGCCGTCATTTGCTCTCCCAACTGTAAGGGTGTCCCCGTCTGTGGTATCTCCTATGCTTGAATTGGAGCCGGTCGCCACTCCTTCCCCATTCACATATAGGTAGAAGCTGGAACCATCTCTGACGAAGAAAGCGTGGTACCAGTTGTTAACCGAAATACCCATTGAAGGCCTTAAATCCACGGCATTTGTTCCGTCCTCAGCGTAAAGAGCAAGTTTATCTCCTCGCCATATAAGCATAGATCTGGGTATCCCTGCCCCCGAATCACCTATCTGAACTACATGTTCCTCTGAGGCACTGGAATTATTCGGGTATACCCATGCACCCATAGAGTAAGTTGTTAAACCACTGGATATAGATGCAGTGGTGGTGATATAATCTCCACTTCCATTGAAATCATATGCGCTCCCTCTAATCGCGTTACCGGTTGAAGTAGCACCATTAACTGTTCCATCGTTGCTACCCCAAGAATCAGTCGCATCACCGTCCAGAGGATAGTAGCTTACACCGCCGTTACTGTTCGCGGGCGGCTGGGCCAGGTCCTGTGACCCCATATTGTACAGTGTCTGGATTTCGCTACTGGATAGGGCGCGGTTGTAGATACGGGCATCCGTTATATTTCCCTGAAATCTCTGGTTGCTGTTGCTCACGTTTGCACCTATACCGAAGCCGGACAAATCAGCCATAGTATCGCTGGACGAGGCGGTGTCCACAGACTGTCCATCAACATAAAGCGCGGTATTTGAACCGTCGTAGGTCGCCGCGAGATGGTACCATCTATCCGCCTGTACGTCGCTGGAGCCCTGTACAATCGCGAAAGTTGTACCCGAAGAATTCCGGATTCCGACATCCCAGACACTTGAGGAATGAACCTGAAGCCACGCCTTCGTGGCTCCATCGTTTAGCTCGAATACTTTGGCGTAATCCGCCTGATTCGCCCCAGAAACAGTGGGTCTTGCCCAGGCCACCATGCTTATCGCATCTTTTGTGATACTCAGACTCCCCGACACACTATCATCCGTTCCATCAAAACTATACGCCTGAACTCCGGCCTTCCCAGCAACTCCCCGGGTAACAGAACCATTTGTGGTGCCGTCGTTATTGTTGCCGCTCAAATCGTATGCGCTTCCGCTCGTGTAGGTCAGAGGCCACCAGCCGACGAGGCCGTTGCTGAGCGGGAATTTTTCGTAGCTGTGGCCTTTCGAGACCGTTCCAGGTGTGCTTGTGTCAGTGTTCGGTACTTCTTCGTGCGAAGTGCCTGATATAGAGGCGGCGTTGTCCCATTCCGCGTCCGAGTTCCAGTTGTTGCCGCTTACATCGCCGGAGTTGACAGAAGGCGTCGAGGTCTTGTTCGATGAGAGGTGCCAGACGAGCCATACCTCGTTGCCCGCTGAGCCGTCCAGCTGGTCGAGGCTGTAGCTGTTGGAGCCGTCCGCAAGCGAGACTGTCTGCCTGTTCTCGGCTACACCGTCGTTGTCAGTATCCTCGAGAACCGTCAGGCTGGCGGACTGGCCGTTCAGGGTTACATCCATCGAGACAGTCACCCCGAGACCCCCGGCCGCCGATACCTGCGTCCAGGAAGAGCCGTTGTCGTAGTAGACACCCTGGCCATCGGTCGCGTAGAAGATCCTGCCCGAGGTTCCCGCGGAAGGCCTTCCGGAGAGCGAGCCGCTCATCAGCTCGTGGCCGTCCACGGAGTCGGCGTTGACGTCGCTCTTCGTCGGCCTGTCGGTTATCTTGAACAGTTCGGCGGCGCCGAGCGAGGCGAACGCTATCGTTCCCGCACCGAGCGCGATCTCTTTCAGTAAGCCGCGCCGCTCCTCCTCTACGTCCTCGATTTCTTCCTGCGGCTCCTCTGCCTTGCCTTCCTGTATCTTTTCCTCGGCGATTTCCTCCGCCCTTTCCTGTATCAGTTCCTCGAGTTCTTTATCCATCTCCTTCACCTACGGCCCCGCGTCGATTTGCACCCATGAGGAGCCGTTGTCGTAGTAAGTACCGTTCCCGTCCGTGGTGTGGTACAGCCTGCCGGGTTTTCCCGCGGAAGGCCTTCCTGAGAGCGTGCCGGACAGGAAGTCGTACCCGTCCACCTGTTCCACGTCCATGGAGCTTTCCTTCGACGGCTTTGTGATTTTGAAGACTCTGGCAAGTCCCAGTGAACCCAAAGATACTGTTCCGTATACCAGCCCAATCAGCTTCAGGAATCCTCTGCGCCCTATCCTGTAATCGTTTCTGTTCTGTTCCTCGTGGCTCACGGTCGTTTTCACGGTAACTGACATATCATTGGTCTAAGAGGTTTTGGCCGCCGTGGTTAAACTCCCTTGAGTAGTTACCACATCGTACATGGTTTGAATCTGGGAGGCTGACAACGCCCTGTTATACAGCCTCACATCCGAGATGATACCGTTAAAGAAATTTTCCGAGAACTCGCACTCTCTTCCTATCGTCGTCGCATCGGAGGTGGTCTCTATCTGGTCGACGGATCCGACAGCTGTATTCGTGCCGGAGCCGACTTGCACTGCATCCACGTACATCGTTGCCGTGCCGGAATCAAAAGTACCGGTCAGCATGTACCATTGACCGGTAGATATAGAGGATGAAGCTGACGCTGAGACTCCGTCAGACTGCGCGTCTTCGAAGCTGACGCCTGGTATACCGCTGGAATTCACTGTTAGAGCGGAATAGCTATAATTACTGTCTTTCCCGTGCATCCATATCCTGTTCAGCTTATGAGTGTTCAACTTAATCCATGCAGAGACCGTGAAAGCGGTTTGGCCTGAAGGGCGGAAGGGAAGCGAGATATAATCTGTGGAACCATCGAAGCTATAGGATGACACCCCGAGCGGCCCCGTACCTCCCGCAACGGGCGAGCCGTTAACCGTCCCGTCATTATTGTTGCCGCTGAAATCGTAGGCAGTGGAACCTGAGCCCTCTTGCAGAGGCCAGTAACCGATAAGACTTGAAGAGTAAAGAGGGCTTGATATGCTGTATCCCTTCTTCACTCCGCTGGCGTCATTATTAGAGGTGTTCGAGACGGATTCGTGGACTACACCGCTTTCGCTCTGGGCAGAGTCCCACTCCGCCGCGGTCTCCCAGGTTCCCACGTTCTTGAGCTGTACAGAGTTCGCCTTCGGTGTCGCGGCGGTGTCGCTCGAGGTGGATATCTGCCATTCCACCCAGTAATCGTTCCCGCTTCCCCCGGACAGGTTGTTCAGGGTGTATGTATTCGTGCCGTTGCTTACGGAGACCGTTTCCGTGTTATCCGCCGCCCCGTCGCCCGTTGTGTCCTCGTAGACCTTAAGGTCCACTGTCTGGCCGTTCAGGACCACATCTGTTGTGACCTCATCGACTGGGATAGGAGCTGCTTTAGACACCTGTACCCAGGAGGAGCCGTTGTCGTAGTAGATGCCGTCGCCGCTGCTGGAGTAGAACAGCCGGCCGGACTGCCCCGCGGCTGGCCGGTTGGAAAGAGTGTCGACCATGACATCGAGGCCGCCCACCTGGTCGGCGTTCACACTACTTTTCTTCGAGGGACTGGTCAGCTTGAACAGGCTGGCGCCGAAAGAGCTCAGGCCGACGGTGCCGGCGCCGAGCCCGAGGGCCTTGAGGAAGCGGCGGCGGGAGACCCTCGCTCCATCATCCTGCTCCAGCTTGCGCTCCATCACCTCCTGGACTTTCTCCTGTAGCCTTCTCTCGTACTCCTCCCTGCTGATATCGTACTGGTCGAGGTCGATTTCTTTTTCAGCTGACAAGGACTTTCACCGATTCCTCGCTTTCAGTTGCTTTTTCCAGCGCAGTCCCGAGCGCACGGTTCTCGCACAGCCGGTTGTGCCTGCTCACTTTTTTGAGCTCCGTGAGGTTCCCTGCACCCATCTCGCTCCTCGTTTCACAGCTTACCGCTTCGCCGGGTTCTCCAGAGGCCACGATGTAGTCGCCGGCCTCTATCCTGCCGTGGGACTCGGCGAGCCGGACCTCGATCTTTCCTTCGAGACCTATCTTGTAGCCGTCGGCCATGCTGTTCATGACGTAACCCGGGTTCAGGGAGACCACGCCGACAGTCTTCTCGAACTTCTTGCCCGTCCTCTCGACCTCCGAATTTCCTGCTGTCGTGACGAGCTGGCCGGGCTCCAGCTCCTGGTCGCTCGGGTAGATCTCCGCAAGGTCCGCACCTGTCCCGTAGACGTTTCCGTAGACGAACAGCGAGTCGCCGACCGAGACGTTGCCGCGGGTCGAGTCGGTTA
>JBDGSF010000004.1:0-2957 GCA_042217675.1 Candidatus Nanohaloarchaea archaeon
AATCAATCAAACAGAAACTGGAGTAAAGAAGGCCTCTACTCGAGGCCTTCCTCCAGCTGATCTCCTATATCCTCGATATCACCGATGTCAAACTTTGAAAGATCAAGATCGGAGAACTTGTCAAGTACCTGCTGAAGGCCTTCTCCGTTTTCCTCTGATGACATACCTCCAACTAGCTCTGTTGGAAAGGTTACAATAGTGGAGTTTTCCGCAGCTACAGAGTCCAGGGTCTGTAAAGTTCTCATCCTGTAGCCTTTATCCCCGATAATTTCTGAGGCCTGACGCAGCTTGACCGCGGCTTCCAGCTCTCCCTGGGCGTTAGTTCTTCTTGCACGTCTATCTCTCTCGGCTTCTGCCTCGGCTGCCATAGCCCTCTCCATTTTCTCCGGTAGATTGATGTTCTGTATTTCGACGTCAAGAACGTTTACACCGAAGGAATCTGTTTTATCATCCAGTTTCTGCTTTATCTCGTCTCCAATCTCATCCCTTCTCTGAAGCAGGTCATCAAGCTCTTTCTTGCCCACCTGATCTCTAAGAATAGAGGTGGCGTAATTAAGGGTCTGCCTCCGGTAGTCCCCAACGTTTACAATCGCGTCCTTCACGTCCTGAGTAGTATCTTTGACTTCGAAGAATACAACGCCGTCAACCTCTACCGGTACGTTGTCACGTGTGATCGCCTCCTGCTTCATCACATCGACAGAGTCCTCGTAGACCGGTACCGTCACCGGCTTCTCGATGAAAGGAATCTTGAAGTGTAGACCTGATTTTCTGCTCCGTGTGTAGCTACCGAATCTAAGGACTATGCTTCTCTCCCACTCATCGTTCATGAAGAATGGTAGAGGCCCCGAAATAGAGATACCCATAACTTATCCACCATGTACTTATCCGGTTTTACTGCTTTAATCTGTTCCGGATGCAGGTTACCAGGTCCTCTCAGTGCTCATTATCATCCTGATTATAACCCGCAGCCAGATAACTCCGTTGATGAATACAAAGAAGAACAGGTAAAGCAGTACGGGCAGTATACCATGCTTCAGAAGGTTTTCCTCCGTGTGCCGGGAGGCCATCAAGGCCATTACCACTGAAGTCCCGAACATTGCAGCGATGAAGAAGAACGAAGTGAATCTTATGCTGATGAGAGACCAGTAAATCTTGTCAATTACCATTGCAGGGGTCAGAGGATCCAGTGAGAAAATCTGAAGACCTATCTTTGAAAACTCTACAAGAAACTCGAAAATCGGCTGGCCTAACATGTAAACGGTGACGAAGAGTACCACAAGCGAGAGAAAGGTCTGAGCCAGTTTACCAGGTAATGCGAACATGCCGAAGTCTCCGTACTCCCGGTTGAATATCATGTTTTTGTACTGGATCGCTGTCTCCAGCGAGCCGCGGTACCACCGGTATCTCTGGTTCTTGAACTCTGCCCAGGTAGAGGGAGCAACAGTATATACTTCTGCAGGAGTAGCATGGCCTATCTTCTCATGGTTCTCCTGAAGACGGAAACAGATCTCCTGGTCCTCCACCAGTGAGTCCTCGTCGAAAAGGCCTACCTTCAACAATTTCTCCCGTCTGTAGACGCTGAGAGGGCCTGGAGTGACGTGTATGGCATTCATAAGCCCCATGATATTCCTGGTGAAAATTCCTACTATGTACTCTACCCATTGAAGTTTCTGAAGAAGGTTCTGAGGCTTGTACACTTTCATCGCCGAAGCAACCCCAGCGTATTCATCTCCTATCTCTGAAACCATATGCTTCAAGGAGTCCTCCTTGAGAATAGAGTCGGCATCTACACAGGCCACTAGCTCTGAGTCTGACTCTCTTACACCAGCGTTAAGTGCCGAACCTTTCCCGCCGTTTTCCTTATCGATTATAGTTACGTTCTCGTTTTCCTTGAACTTCCTGGCTTCCTCAAGTGTGGAATCTGTGCTTCCATCATTGACCACAATTATATCGTATTTGTCGCGCGGATAGTCAATATCCAGCGCAGAGTCTATCGTCATCGCAATAGTTTCCTCTTCATTGTACGCAGGTATAATCAATGAAATACTCGGCAGTTCCTCCCGAGTCTCTGTAACAGGCCTGATCCTCTCCTCCTCATCAAACCAGGTTATCAGTAGGAATAACGATATGAAAAGTACAATCGAATAAAGCACCCACATAACCGGATCAAGCATAAACCCAGAATTGCATACGACTGTTTTAAGGATAAAGGACTTTTTCGCAAAACCAGGTATGCATTAAAAGGTTGAATGGTGGTACGTAGGATGTTGGCGGCCAGAGCGAGGGGGTTACACCCGTACCCCATTCCGAATAACATCGAAGGCCATTTCAGAATACCCTACAGAGAGGCCTCCTGAAACTGTTTCGCTCTAACTTTTTCCCTTCTTTATCCTTCCGGATTATCCTCCACAAATTTCTCAGCATCTTCTTCTGCAAACTCTTTGTCAGAATAACCATATTTCGGAAGGTCTAACTCATCTTCAAATTCCTCGGATCTGATGGTCCAGAAACCGTTTTCATTTTTCACCAGTTCGATCTCAGCTCCTGTCTTCGAGTGCGTCCATTTGTCTCCATCTCTAACCCATTCACCGACATCCCGCAGATCCCTGCAGTAAGAAGAATACCTTCTGCTTCCAGGTTTGCATACCAGAAGAGCATCTTCCTCTTGATATATCTCGTACTTCCCTCCTGAAGGCCCTTCAACCAGCACCCTATCGTCTTCAACTTTCTCAACAGTCAAAGGGGTCTTCCTGTCGTTGAAAAGTATTCTCTGGCCTTCCTCAAGTTCACTGTAATCCATACTCTCCGCAGTAGATTTTTAAGTTCTCAACTTTTTAAGCAGCTATTGTTACAGAAAATCAGACACTTACCGTGAATTAGTTCTCTCTATGTAAGTAGTAAAGACCTAGGAAAACCGCTGTGAAGAGAATATTCAGGAAGGCCTTGTAGTTCAGCTT
>JBDGSF010000040.1:0-312 GCA_042217675.1 Candidatus Nanohaloarchaea archaeon
CTGGCATATCAGCTTCCTTTATGTGGGAGCGGATCTGTTCGCCTCTTCTCTGTAAATCATTTACGTCATCTGTATCCAGGCCATCCAGCAACCTCTCGATCTTATCTCTAAGATCTGTGTCATGTATGAACTGGTCATAGGCCTCAGCTGTGGTCGCGTACCCGGGAAGCACGGGCACGTCCACCTCATTGCTCAGCTCTCCCAGGTTGGCGCTTTTTCCTCCGACTTTGTCTGTATCGTCTGCGGTTATGTTTTCAAACCAGAGAACGTTGTCCATAATAATCTGTATTTCCGCAGGGCGCCATATAAAAA
>JBDGSF010000040.1:322-8288 GCA_042217675.1 Candidatus Nanohaloarchaea archaeon
TATCATTGAAAGGTGGCTATAGGCCTCTACCTGTTCCATTTTAACTGGGTGTCTACCATATTGTATACTGTGAGCTGGAAAGGCCTTTCTCTGAAGGGGCAGTCATCAGTAGAGTTCCTCATGGTCGTAGGTATAGCACTTGCTGTGTCAGCTCCTTTCGTCCTGAGCGCTCAGAGATCTATAATTAATGTCCAGCAGACTCAGGAGGCTGTTGCTGTCCAGGAATCGCTTGACAAACTGGGAGAGGCAGTTAGTACTGTAAGTGTCTCTGGCGAGCCTGCCAGGAGAACTTTTGTAATGGATATGCCGGATAACGTGGTTGAGGCCCGTGTTGTACAGGGAAGGGCTGTGGTCTATACTTTACGTACGCAGTCAGGTAATACGAACGTATCCAGAGTCTTTGAAACCAATATAAGTGCTGTAGATGGAGGCCTTCCCGATGGGAAGGGCAGTGGCAGGGTGACGGTTTATGCCTGGAATAACCAGGTGAATATCTCGGTGGTGAACTGAATGAAGTTCAAGGGCCAGACATCTATGGAGTTCTTCCTCTTGTTCGGCATCTCTATGGCTGTTTTATCCATACTTTTCGGAGTTATCACGAATAAACAGGCAAACGTCTTCGAGAGACATAACCGTGAAATGGCGCAGGAGGTAGCCTCCAACGTCGGTTTCCAGGTAGGAATGGCCCTAGTACAGGGAGAGGGGTACTCAAGAGCATTTTACCTGCCAAGAAAGATCGCAGGCACAAACTATACTGTCAAGGTGGTTAACAGAACTGTTTACGTGGGCTGGAACGAAAACTTTGTGGTACAGGACACTTTATACACTAACAGGACTATCAAGTTCAATACTGTAGGTTCCAGCACCTTCAAGGCCTTGCACAACAGCAGCGGGGTGTATGTAGTGGATGGCTAAGGGACAGGCATTTCTCAGTGACTTCAGTGTAAGTATAGCAGTTTTCGGGATAATAGTGGTGGCTTTCTTCATTCCATGGAACAGTGTGGTCCAGGCGGAGACCCGTTTCTCTGCAGCGGAGGAGATGAAGACGCAGGCACGTAGAACAGCTTCTTTCCTCGTGAGCACTGAAGGATACCCGAATAACTGGGAGGAAAACGATGTGAAAGTAGTGATCCCAGGCTTCGCAAATCAGGACAACGTACTGTCGATCAGGAAGCTTAGAGAGTTCGCAAAAATAGAATACAAAAACCAGAGATCGCTCCTGAAGAACCAGGGTTTCTCACTGGAGTTTTACGATACATCTACAGGTGAGTTACTGGAGTATAACAGCTCGGAGTACGAACAGAGTAAAGGCCTCGGAACTGAGCCAGTAGCCTACATGGTACAGGATACATCCTTCTCAAACCTGGAGATGCTGGATGATCTTAACAACTCCGATAGAGAATGGTACTTCTACTTCCCTTCCACCTCGAATCAGGACCAGCTTGAGGCCTTAACAGCAGAAAAGGTCTACACCAACGGAGGAAACGTCGGTGAGATGTACGAAAAAATGATTACCGATGCGACAGATAAGGGATGGAGCCAGTTCAAAGTAGGAAATGAGCTCCAGGCAGACAATCTCTCCTTTACCGGAGATGTCGATGGTGACGGAGGCCTTGAGATGTTCTACAAAGGGCCGAATGATAGACTGAACTACTTCGATATCGGAGGGAACTCTACTGAAACTCTCAGTATCGGAACAAGCTTCCAGAGAATGGGTGCGGTAGCCAACTTCACCGCTGAACAAGGCCTTGAACTGGCATACGTCGATGGAAACGACCAACTGGCGTTCTACAACTACGAAACAGGTTCTGTAACAGGAACTTCCCAGGGAGCGAAAGATATAGGAGGTTCAATGGTTGTAGGAGGTGAAAGAAGGGTTTTCTTCGTAACCAGTAACGATAATCTCGCCTACTACAGCGCAGGCAGTACAACCGTAACTTCAGCAAACGCGGGAAGAGTAGGAGGTACTGGAGATATCGATAGCGACGGAAATATGGAGGTGGCTTATCAAAACGGAGCTGACAACCTTGCATTCTACGACGTAGCTACAGATAGTTCAGAATCCACAAGCTTCCAGGTAACTGATGTAGGAGGAGTAAACGGAGGCCTTGTAGCCGTGAAATCCGGGAACAATGACTATCTGGGAATGTGGAATTACTCTGCCTCGTCTTTCAACTCGACAGGATTAAACATAGGTTCTGTAGGCTCTTTAACTGGCTTAAACAGTGATGAAGGTCTTGATGTGATCGCTATAGATAGCAATGGAGGCCTTGGATACTACGATTTCTCTCTCGGCATGAACTACAGGACGGTTATCGTAGAGAACGTAGGTGTTCAACCTGATAACGCTGAGTTCCTCCGTTCAGCGGTCGAGAAGGGGGCTACATTTCTCCAGTCGGGGCCTAGTTCAGGTACTATCCTGACTCAAACCTTCAATATGAACTATGAGGATCCTGGAAGCCAGACTGTGGAGGTTCAGAAGGTGAGTCCTCTCCTTAACAGCAATTTCTCAGAAGGAGATCAGTTCACTTTTAGCAGCGATGGAGGTTTTACTGGGATAGATGTAGTTTTCGCAAACTCCACAGGTACTCCAAGTACATGCATGGCCTGTATGCAGCGATTTGACGAAGGAAAGGTTTACTATATCGCCGATATGGAGACATCTTCCTCCAACCAGACTGCATTTACAAGGCCTGACAGAGTGATCAGTAATGCCTTGGTGTTTGAGAATCCTTTCAATGTCGGTAAAGATATCCCGGATTCGGCTGAGACTGTCGTGGTCGTTGATAGGCAGGTGGTCGTGAATAAATCAGGAGAATTTGAAAAAGCAGAACTGAGGTATAAAGTATGGAGATGACAAGGAAGGGATTCTACTTCTCGATGGATGCAGTAGTTGCGCTCATGGTTATGTCAGCCTCGATGATGCTGGTCATGCAGATATCAGACAGCGCTTCCAGCCAGTTCCAGACTGAATCCTCGGAGTACAGGAAACTTGGAACGACAGGGAGAGACGCCATGAAACTTGCATCTGCACAGGATCTAACAGCGCTTAACGAAAGCCTCCAGGACTACATAAGGCCTACAGTAGGTGAAGAAGCGATGACGAAATCAGTGCTAAACGGTATATCGCTGCTCTGGGCTAGAGGGAACAGGACGGCAGCTCAGAGAGTCGCAAAGGCCTACTTCGGGCAGAAAATACCGGAAAACTACGAGTTTGCAGTCAATATTTCAGAGTCGGGGGAGAGCTATCTGATCTACCGCTCTAAAATGATGCAAGGCGCGCCACAGATAGTTACAAGCACCTCAACCCTGGTTTCAGGCCACATGATCAACAAGAGTTCTACAGGATACAGGGCGAGGGCCTTACTGACAGAAGTCGACAAAAACGCCACTAAAAGAGTGTTCATGGGAGGTTATGTTGGTCAGGGGGTAGTCACGTACAACGTCTCTCTAGAGGATATGGATGAGGCCCAGAACGTTACAGTTAAGGCAGATTTCTCGGGGCCTTTCGATCTCTACTTTAACGGAGAACCTGCAGGAAGCTACTCGTACTCACCCGGAAACCTTACAGTTGACAAGTACATGATCTGCACAGACAACGTAAACGAGTCAAGGTGCAATGCGCTACGTTCAGGAAACAACAATATCACGTTCAACTTTACAGGGGCAAACAGGAGCATAAGAGGAGGAGTCCTCAGGATAAAATACAACAAGACACAGCAGATAGAGGCCTCAGGAGGCAAATACATACAAGATAAGAGAAGACTTCCGGGCCTTAACGGCATAATAAACTACTATGGAAGTTTCTACGTTCCAGGGGAACTTAATAATCTAAGCGCCGAGCTGCACTACAAGGTCGATAACAGGACAGTCTTCATGCGGATGGGCAATACCACGGTGTACAAGAATCATACAGACGGTGAGAAAACAGTTACTTTAGATAACCAGGAGATATCTGAGGCATTTGAAGACTCAAAGATAAATTATAGCAGTTTAGGAAGAGATACGGTTCCTTTAAGAATTGGTCTTGGTAACATAAGCGAAAATTCAGGTCTTGAAGGCGCTGTAGCTGACTCAGTTTCCGTTATGGACGTTTCCGGAAGTATGGGCTGTTCCTTCTTTGAAGATCCGCCTTGTAAGATCGACAAAGCAATAAATGCGTCTAAGCTGTTTGTTGATATAATTTTGAATGCTTCAGGTAATCGGGCCGGATTTGTGAGCTATAATGGCGATGTTGTAGATAGTCATGAACTTTCTGATAATGAAACTTCGCTTAAGCAGCTAATCGATAGCCAGACTGCGTCTGGAGGCACTTGTATAGGATGTGGTATCCTTAATGCTACAGAGATCCTTCTGGAGCCGTATATCCTTGATGTTTTCCGGAGAGGAGCTTCCTGGAACTATACTACTGATTATCTTGATTCAAGGCCTCCTGTACGGGATGGAAGTTCATGGACTTCAGTCGGGTATAATGAGTCAGACTGGAGTAATGGTTCTGCTCTGATTGGAACAGTTCCGGGAGCTGAAACTGTTTTAAGCCGGTTTGAAGGCAGTGTCTATCTTCGTAGGGAGTTCATGCTTAACTATTCCAACTTCAAGAAGTTTGAATTAAGTCTTCGTTCGAACGACGCTGCGACAGTTTACCTGAATGGGGAGATGATCTATAATGGTACCTCAGCACACCAGGGCCGGTACTGGAACCAGGAAGTCACTCTTAACGGCGAAAATCTACGTGAAGGTAAGAATGTTGTTGCGGTGAAGCTTAAGAATGCAGAAAATGACACTGAACGCTGGCAAGTTGATACTAACTCTGAATGGGATAATGGAACGTTTAACGGTACTGAGACAAATCAGGGCAACCTTCAGCTATCAACTTCCTTCTCAGGTAGTGGGAGTGATATAAATGCGAATAACTATTGCCAGGTTCAGGGAGGCTTCACGCAATATGAGTATATTTATAGTGTGAGCTTTAATGGCATTAATAGAGTAACAGGGGATAATAAGGGTTATATTGACGCAACTGATAGTATCACAGATCCTTTAGTTCCGGGTAGGAGTTATCGTTTGAATGTAACATTTGCTCAGACTAACGGCTATGATGAGTACGCAACTGTTGCATTTGACTGGGATGGAGACGGAAATATAAGTGAAACCACAGCGCAGAAGGTAGGAACCTGTAGCTCTGATATGTGTACGGTTTCTACGGAGGTAAAGGTTCCGAAGTCGGCTGCTGAAGGATCTACTCTCATGAGAGTGATTGGAGAGTATAATCAGTATCACTATGATTCGTGTACAAATCCAAATTATAACGAGATGGAGGACTACTCCGCATATGTCAGTGAACCGGTGTACACCCCCGGGAACTATACATCAGCTCAATTAGATACTACAGGTGAGGTAAACTGGACAGATATAAAGACGAAAAAAGAGGTACCAGAAAACACGAGTATTGAATTAGACTTCTCAAACGGATTGAACTGGTTCGACAATCTAAGTCAGGTACCGAATTCTGATACTCTACGATTCAACGCAACTCTAAATACGACGAACGAATCTGTTACCCCAAAGATAGATAAGATAAATATTGGATATCTTGTAAATGAATCTGAGGCCTCTTTCGACGCCGCTCTAAACCTTACAGGAGAGAGAAGAAGATCTATGGTCGTAATGTCTGACGGTAACCCGAATATCGCCACATCGATGACGAACGTCCCAGATCACGACGGAGATGGAGACACTACGGATGATCCACAGGATCACACTGTAGAAGCGGCGTGCAGGGCCTACCAGCAACACGACATAAAGGTCTACACTGTAGGCTTCGGTAGCGGAGCGAATGAACAGCTCCTGAACCAGACAGCAAAATGTGGAAATGGCAAGTATTATTATGCAAACAGTACAGAGCTAGAGGAAGTGTTCAGAAACATCAGCAAAAAAATCCTTGAAGCAAGCTACGTAGGCCAGTCAGTTAAATCAGGCACACAGACCTCGAAAAGCATACTTTACCCCGACTCATACATACAGTTCAACTACACCGGTAATGAAGGCCTTGAGTTCGGCAAGATCAAGCTGAAGATGAATACAGGGAAGTTCGGTGGTGAAGTGAAATCGCCGAAGGAGGAAACAGTTTCCATCCCTAACGGCACGGCCTTTGTGCCGCAGGATACAGAGGTCGAATCGGCAAAGGTCAGCTCTTACTCAGGGAATAGATGGACGTATATCGTTGAAGCGAACGGAAGTGGAAGCTTCAAGAACGTGTTCAACCTTTCGGATTACGGATCGAACTTCCAGGACCTGGGCGACCCATTCAAGGTAAGTATACCTGAAAAACATATCACTGTAGGAACAAACGCAGTAAAGGTCGATACTGCCGTAGCGTCAGGTGAATCAGAGGGAGGAAGTCCTGCGAACAGAGTATTCTACACACTGCAGTTCGGAAACTCTGTAGGATATGGAAAACTTTACCCTAACAAGACAAAGGCCTTGGCGAACGCAAAGGAAAGACTGCGGAAGAAACTGGACTTTGACGGGGACGGCGAACCGATCGTCGACGTATCCTCAGATGACTTCAAAACCTCTTCCAACGTTCTCGGCGATGAACCATACCTATGGGGGCCGGCAAACGTAAAACTGGTGATCTGGAGCAATGAATAGCAAAGGTATGGTCTACACGACGTTTGCGATAGTCGCAACCAGCATGCTGATACTACTTGTATCCTTCACAGCAGTCGACAATGAATACACTTCGGACACTAATCCCTTCAGAATAGGACAGGCCTCATTCTACCTCGAAAACGTAAAAGGAGATCTTGACAGAGCCTACACCATAGCATTCCAGAGAGGAACATCAGGCACAATCAACTATATAGTAGAGACAGGAAACGCAACTGAGAGACCTGTTAAGGCCTTAAGAAACGCAACAGTGAATGGCACAGTAGAAGGATACACTCTCAATAATACAAAAAACGCAACGCTGATTGACTGGAAGAAGAGAGTAGAGGCAGCAGCTTCAGAGTCACAGTACCGCCTGAGGATAGAATACCGCGGAATGAATGTAGAAGACAGATACATGAAGCTTCAAGGAAACCTGACAGCCTTCATGACTTTGAAAGACCCTGTATCACTGGCAAGATTCAACGAAACAAAAACTTATTCGACCACTCAGACAGAAAAAGGCCTTGAAGACACCATGCTATTGATAAGGTCAAAAGGCCGCTACATAAATACCTACAGCAGCTGCGGATTCAACGACCCGGCTAACCGGCTACTTACAGGAAACGGAGATCAAGGAGCCACCTACGGAAACGCTACTATAGAAACCTCTGACTCAGCAGATATAGGGGCTATAAACAATAGAAGCAAGAAAATTCTGGTAACAGATAATATAGGAGCATACATCCCTGATCAAATTGCAACATTAAACCAGTTTGCAGGCCTTGTATCTGCTCAACCTGTTCCTTCAGGGAACTATCCGGGTACGAACCTCACAGATTACTCAACGAAATACGTCTTTGATACAGGAACAATAACTCCGGTCAATGAAGAAATGAAGCTTATACTCTACAACGATCAGGTCTGGAACTCCAATATCCGGGAAGTAATCCGCTCAGGATGCTACATGAAATCCACAGAAACAGCGGACATGGCGCCAGGCCCTGGCTTCCTGGAAAGAATGGAGAACCAGCTCTCAGCCAAAACTGGAGAGGAGCAGGGCCTCTCAACAATAATAGATAAGACAGAAATACCTCCAGAACTCAGAGAAGTCAAGGCCTCCAACGTCGGCTACGTCTACTTCAACAACTCAGGAACCTATGGAACACTTTCCGGCATCGCAGGAGTTACAGGTAACGAAGCCCACGGCAACAGAACATACCGTGAATCATTCCGACTGGACCAGGAACACATCCAGAAATGGAACATGACAGGCCTTACATACTGAAGAAATACGGATCCTCTTTCCTGAACG
>JBDGSF010000041.1:0-4585 GCA_042217675.1 Candidatus Nanohaloarchaea archaeon
TTCTTTCGTTGTTACGTTATGGTTAAAAGCATTGTTGTGGGATAAAGTTGTTGTATGGCAAGGGATCAGAGAGGGCTTCCTGAGCCCCGGATAACCGATGAGTACAACTCCGAGATTTCCGCAGCGAAGTACATGCAGATTCCTAGAGGGTTCGGAAAAGAGGTTGAGAGAACCACTCAGGCCGTTCACGATACTATACATTTCCTGTATCAGAAGGCCTTGGACGGGAAGAACGGTGGAGAAGTCGATAGCCAGATCCGCCGGTTGATGGAAGACGAGGTACCTGAGGCCGTTGAAGAAGCCGGTGAAATGATTGAGCAGGCCCGTGAGTACGAAAGAGAGATCGCTGAGGATCGTTTCTTCGGAGAGTCCACCGCTGTTGAATGGGGTTTGTCGCAGGATGAAATCCCGGAAAGAGAACAGGACTTTCTGGAGCATTACAGGAGGGCTGAAGGCAACTACCGCAGTATCTTCGAGGCCTTTGACAGTCCGATGGGAGGTCAAAACCTTGTAGAGTTTCTGGAAGATGAGTACGGCCTGAAGGATGACTGGCTTCCAGAAGTTCCGGAGCCGAGGCCTGGTTTGAGGTAATGAACGATCCTGCACTTCCCGAGGGAAAAACCTATCAGGACTTCAGGGATCCGTTGAGAGATGCTCCTGTAGACTTTGGCGACCATCTTCTGCGTCTTGCTGAATCCGTGAACGAGACCGTGGAGAAGCTTTACCATGAGACAGTTACCAGGAAGGAGATGGAAGAAAGAGATATTGAAGACGGAGAACTTGACAAAGAGATAGTGTACATGGCTTATGAGCATGTTCCCGAGGCCTTGGAAGACCTGGGAGAAGAGATCGAGGAAGCAAGGGAGATAGAAAAAGCCTTGAGAGGTCTCAACGTTGAGACACAGACAGCGTCCTGGGAGGAAGACGACTTCCTGGAGAAGTACAGGGAGGCTGAAGGCCTTTACCGCGAAGCCTTCCAACATTTAGGAAGACCTGTCGATGGCCGGAACGTTATAGAGTATATTGACGATCGGTACCGTCTGGATCTTGGAGAAGCATTCAAAGAGGTTCCCGAGCCAAGGCCTGACTTTCGGTAGTTTCTACAGTTCTGAGGCTTTCTGTGAGAATATTAGAGGTAGGAATGTTTCTGATTCGTTTCTTGAAAGTCTTTTCTCGTTCATCACAATCATATTTCTGGGGGAGTACTTGTCCTGGAAGCTTCTCATGGATTTAGTGGTCTTCGGAGCAGTCTTTATTTCGTATGCGTCTATTTCTGCGTTCTCTTTCACGAAGTCGACCTCTGCTCTTGACTTTGTTCTCCAGTACTTGAGTTCTGTTCGGGCCTGTGTGAAGAAGAAGTTTTCATTGAGTTCTCCTTGATCTTTTCTCATTTCGAGTTCGTTGAAGCTGTTGATTAGAGAGTTTCTGAATCCGTTGTCGTAGAAGTATATTTTTGGTTGTTTGACTATTTCCTTCTGTTTATTGGTATAGAAAGGTCTTACCTGTTTCAGGATGAATGTGTGTTCCAGAATATTCAGTCTTTCCTTGAGTTTGTTGTGAGACGTGCCTGTTTTCTGCGAAATTTTGTTGTATTTGGTTTTCTCTCCCATCTGTAAGGCGAGTACTCTCATCAGGTCCTCTATCTCTCTGTCTTCGGAAATACCCATTACGTCGCCTATCTCTCTTATCAGGTAGGTGTCGACAATGTTATCCAGTATCTTCTGCTTTTCCTCCTCGTCATCCGCTAGAGCTACACGAGGGTAGCCTCCGTAAACCGTGTATTCTTTTCTTACTTGCTCTATACGGCCGAGAGTTGTTTCGCTTAGTTCGAGTTCGGCCTCGCCATTCAGCCAGTCCAGTACCTTTTGCTCCCTTTCCCTGAACACCTGATATAGTTGTTCGTCTTGAGATCGCAGGTATTCTCTGAAGCTGAAAGGGTAAAGATTGAACTTGAGAACCCTGCCTGTCAGATGCTTGAGGCCTTCTATAGTCATGTCTGCTGCTGAGGATCCTGTTATCATTATCTTTTTCTCTGGATATTCATCGTACAGGTATTTCAGCTTCTTGCCTCCCTGTTCTGCATACTGGAACTCGTCTATAAGCAGGTAATCATAGTCTTCAAGATAAAGTTCTGCGAACTCTTTCTCATCTTCCTCAAAAACACCCAGTACATCTCTGTCCTCGAAGGTGATGAAATTGGAGTTCTCTAGGTCATCTGCCAGCTTCTGGAAAAGTGTTGTTTTACCGGCCTGACGTGGGCCTACAACTGCTAGTATCTCCGGTGCATCCAGATATTTCCGCAGTTCTTCTTCCAGATCTCGCTTTACGTACTCCATATCCATCTTTATCCTTACTAAAATTTAAAACCTTTCAACTTTAACCCTACTATTCTTAACTTATCTTCAATTTTAGTAGGGTTAATGCAGTTCTCCTTTTTGGCCAGCTTTCAGCGACCGGAAAGTTGTTTAACTCTTGATAACAGATTGTACTGTATGGCTCGTGAAATTGTCAGCGACCAGGAGATTTTAGGTGGAGAACCGTTTCTGGAGGGAACTCGTATCAGAGTCAGCGATATAGCTGTGAAGTATGAGGAGCTGGGCTACACCATCGAGGAGATAGGTAAGGCCTACGAGAGACTAGAAAAGGAAGATATCGAAAAGGTAGTTAGTTAGCTATTCTAGAAGAAGTCTGGGTTCTCCAGTCTTTTGGACGTCATCTCTTCTAAACCTGATTTATAAAGTTTGTTTCCTGTTTGTTGTGATACCGAGAAGTGGCGCCAGCTTTTGTGGCTGGAGTACAGGTAAAGGCCGCGAGGTGTTTCAATAATGGATAAGCACGCAGACCCTTCAAACAGTGTACTCCTTGAGACTATCGAGTTTCTTGAGGAGCAGGACGCCGCTATCTGGAATCAGGTAGCTGAAAACCTTGGAAAAGTTAATCGTAAACGGGCAGAAGTAAATATTTCTGATATCGACCGTGTTGCTGAAGACGGCGACACAGTCGTGGTTCCTGGCAAGGTTCTTGGAACAGGCCGACTTGACACAGATGTCGATGTCGCAGCTTTCCAGGCCAGTACAGGAGCTAAGAAGAAGATCAGCGAGTCCGGAGACTTCATGTTCATCCGTGATCTTGTTGAGGACAACCCTGAAGGAACAGAGGTGAGAATTGTAAAATGACTGAGGAAATGAAAGTTATCAGTGCTGAAGGAAAGATTCTAGGCCGTCTCGCATCAGAGATCGCTTCAATGGCGAAAGACGGTGAGAAAGTAAGAGTGGTTAAATCAGAGGACGCAGTAATCTCAGGAGACAAGGACAAGGTACTAGCAGATTACAAGCAGAAGAAGGACCGTGGAGCACGAGACAGAGGGCCTTACTTCCCGAAGAGACCTGACAGAATCCTTAAACGTACTGTTAAAGGAATGCTTCCAAGTAATCCTTCAGGACGAGACGCACTGGACAATGTAAGAACTTACCTCGATGTTCCTGAAGAGTTTGAGGACTACGAGGAAGTCGATGTTAAGGAGGGAGACGACCTGTTGAACAGGAACTATGTAAAGCTTGGCGAAGTATCCAAACATATTGGATGGAAAGGAAAACAGGGTGTTAATCAATAATGACAGTTACAAGCAAAGGAAAGCGTAAGACCGCTAAGGCACGTGCAACAGTTGAAGAAGGAGACGGCACCCTCAGAATCAACTCAAGGCCTCTCGAAGTACAGCAGAAAGCTATCAAGGAGAGAGCTAAGGAGCCTCTCATCATCGCAGGAGAAGAAATCTACGGAGACCTGGATATCGAAGTCTCCAGTGAAGGAGGCGGGATCCAGGGACAGGCCGAAGCCATTCGAATGGCTATCGCCAGAGGCCTTGTAGAGTACACCGGAAGCGATGACCTTGAGAGAGACTTCCGTGAATACGATAGAAACATGATGGTTGAAGATCCGAGAAGGACGGAGACCAGAAAACCTTCGCAATCCTCAAAGGGTGCGCGACACAAACAGCAGAAATCCTACAGGTAGGGAATTCTTTCCTATCTCGATGCGAGGTGTAAAACAATACAATGCAACTGCCGGTAAGATGTCCTAGCTGCGGCAAGGTTATCAGCCAGTACTGGGAGGAATACGAAGAACGTACAGAGGAAGAAGGAGAGGATCCAGGAGAAGTTCTCGACGATCTAGGAGTTGAGAAGTACTGCTGCAGAACAACGTTCATCACTCACGTCGACACCATCGACGAAGTCGCAGAACACAAGATCACATAACCTTGCCCTCCCTTTTTTCTCTATCAATTTCCAACCATTCTGTAAGCGACAGGGCCTTGCTTAGAAAGCTTTCAACAGTAAGAGTGGTTTCTTACAGAGACATGGAGGCCCGTATGTAGTTTGAGTGTGTAAATCTTTGTCATCTCTCTAATTTGGTGGTGTTGTAGGATATGCTAACTGGTTCTTCTCAACGCCGGAAGAACCATTTCGAGATTAGGAGCTAGCTCTATTTCATCCAGTTTATCCGGGGGCATCCATTCCATTTCCTCGAATACATCTTCCTTTATCTCCGGTTCGTCGTCGGTATCTGCAATATAGCCATGCCACAG
>JBDGSF010000042.1:0-6960 GCA_042217675.1 Candidatus Nanohaloarchaea archaeon
CTGCTTTCCAGTTCTTCAGCTTCTTCAAAGGCCTCCTGGAAGAACTCTGTTACGACGAGGTAGATCATTGCTCCTGCTGCGAATCCGTAACCTACCGGGAGAACCATCCGGGCCTGTGTCACGAACAGGTATGCGATTACTGCTCCTATAGGTTGAGGTATTGACGAGAAGATTGCCGCTCCCATGGTTTTCCAGTTGGATACTCCTGAGGCCTTGAAAGGTATTGATATTGCGACTCCTTCCGGGATGTTGTGGATTGAGATCGCGATCGTCATTGTTATAGCGATTGCCGGGATCGCTGCGAGTGAAGCTGCTGTTTCAAGACCCATTTCAGCGAACGAGACCCCTATTGCTACTCCTTCAGGGAAGCTGTGAACAGTCAGCACTCCCAGGATAAGCATCATTTCCTTTAGATCTCCTTCCTTGAACGTGCCTGGATCTACCTCTACATCATCCACAAGTCTTCTGGCCAGGACCACGAGCAGAACCCCGAGAATAAGGCCTATTCCTACAGCCAGGTAGATGGAGTTAAACAACGGGTGTTTCCTGGCGGCGGCGAGGCCTTCTGGTATGAGGCCGAGGAATGAGGCGGAAAGCATGATTCCTGATGCCAGGCCCCACATACCTACCAGCCATTTCTTGGAGAACTCTTCGACGAAGAAGAACGGGATCGCGCCTATACCTGTAGCTAGGTCTGTTATCAGTCCTGCGATAAATACTATGATCAGTGCTTCCAGTATACTCATTCAACAACTCACTCAAAAATCCTGTTAGAGTCTTTCTCTTAGTTCTTCTGCCACTTTTTCTCCATCTTCAAGCTCTGAACGGTTGTAGGTAATATCGAGTTCGTCTCCCTCATAGATCGGTGTGACGTGGAAATGCAGGTGGAATACTTCCTGTCCTGCTTTAGCTCCATTGTTCTGCGCCACGTTCACGCCTTCCGCGTCAAAGGCCTTCTTAACAGCGTTGGAGACATCTACGATAGCGTCCCACATGTAGTCCATGCCTTCAGCTCCGTGAATATCATCTACGTGTTTCTTCGGGACGACAAGCGTATGGCCTTTTGATACCGGGTTGGCGTCGAGAAAGGCCATCACGTTTTCATCCTCGTAGACTTTGTGAGACGGTATTTCTCCCTGGATTATCTTGCAGAAGATGCAGTCGTCTTTCATGGTCTAAACTTAGGCCTACCTACTAATTACGTTTTCGAAGCCTGTATAGTACACCCTTAAAAGTGTTAACTTCGACACCTTTGACACGGATTAGGCGGCTGTAGTGTAGTCTGGTCAATCATTTCGGCCTTTCGAGCCGATGACCCGGGTTCAAATCCCGGCAGCCGCATACGTTTCACGTATGCTTGAACCGGTGATTTTTCAAACTGAGGAATTCTTAAATTCCGAGGAGAAGAAAACCTCTTGGGTTTTTCGAATCCCGGCAGCCGCAACTCGTTACGCTGAGTTGGGACGCAAGGCGTGGTTCCGGAACCACGCACCTCGATAACAATCTTCATTACACGGCCCTGCAGCCTTTCTCCGGAATTATTTTCTAGGGAAGAAAAGAGGGGTAAAGGATTTGTTTACTCCGGCAGCGGGAATCCGTCGTAGGTGTCGAATCTCTCCGGTACTGTCTCCAGGTTCAGGTTTTCGAAGTATCTTTCCAGTTGTTTGGTTTGCTGGGGATGTAGATCGCTGACCGAGGCCTCTTCCACGAACCATTCGTAGCGGCCGCTGTACAGTTCCTCTACTTCCTGTCTGATGTTTTCAAGTTCTTCAGCTTCAAAGGCGTACTCCGGGTCTATAAGCTCTTCCTGTTTTTCATGTACTGCTTCAACCCCGGCCGCGTTCAGTACTTCTTTGACTGTTTCTATACTGTTTTCTCCCTTTACTCCGTTCCACCAGATCTGATCTGTAGGGTCTTCCACAGCATAAAAACTGTCTTCAGTTTCCTGGTACTGTTCCGCTACACTCAACCTTTTTTCACCTCCACTGGATTCTTTTCTACGGTTTTGCAGGCTTTCAGATGCGTTGCGTGGTTTGTCGTGTTTTTCATGGTTAGGACACCTTGTAAAGTTGAAATAGAGAAAAGAGGTGTTAACTGCCTCTTTTTTACAGTAGCAGAGGCAGAATCAGTGAAGCTAGGTTAAGGCCTGTAGATGAAAAGTCTTTGTAGAAAGCACCGGCTGTAGTTATCTTATCGGTGTAGAACGCGTTCACCGGTAGTTGTGAAGGCCATGGATCGTTCTTGATTTTGCAGTTTTTTATTTCTATCTTCTGAGAGGTAACTGTTTAATACAGGGAGTTCTCTAAGTAAGGTGTATGGAGCACGAGTTCAGCTGGAGGAAAGTCGGTGAGATCGCAATCGTATTGACTGTTCTCTACTTCGTGCTTTCCCCGGTTCTAGGGTTTGTCTTGGGGTTGAAAGGTCTTTTACAGTTCGTGGTTCCCTTTACGTTGCTTTACGCTGTGGCCTCGCACGGCCTGGATAAACTGTCCGAAAGAGTCTAGTTCTGGTAGAGCTGTCTGTAGGTCTTCCACCGGTAGTTCAGTGTCTTGTACAGGTTGGAGATGTTGTCGCCTACGTGCATGAAGAGTCTTTTCCATTCTCCATCTATCTTCAGCTTCACGTTGGGATAGACCGAGTTCTCCTCTAGCTTTATCTGATCTATATCGTTGAATGAGGCTCTGTCAACCAGTTTTTCCTCGGGGAAGTTTTCCTTTATGTTTTCCCAGTCCTCGGAATCCCTCTTTCTTTCTACATGTGACTCCGTGACCGCTACTTCTCCAAGTCTTGAACTGAAGTATTTTACGTCTTCCATTTTGTAGAAATTATTGAAGGCCTTGCCAATAACTTTTCAGGTCGTCCGAGAGCTCCAGTTCTTCACCTGCCTTCTCCAGAACCTTGCTCAGGTATCTCTGAAGGTAAAGCCTGTTTCTGTCGTTCTCGCTGTTCCAGTCTTTTTCAGCGTAATGCAACGGCATCTTGCCTTCCAGGTTCCTTCTCTCGTTGTCGACTGTTTCACCGGGGTGAAGCTCGAAGTGCACCGCGTAGTTCATAAAGAGGTCTGAAGGCCTTGTATCACCGAAGTAGCTGTCTATAACTTCTCCTGCGGTGTCTCCATAGAAGCCGAACTCGTTTTCAAGTTTTTCAACAGGTTTGTCTTCTTCAAGAACGTTTCTGACGTAGTTTTCGGAGGCTCTCTCGATCTTTTTCTCTCTTTCCACGAGTTCATCTATTACCTGGCCGTAGACCTTGTCGACGTAACCTTCAGGGTTTTCTATTTCTTCTCCTTTCCGGGCCTCTGCTTCGTCAATATCTATCTTGAACTCTACCTGTACTGCGTCGTCGTTTAGAGCTGATACATCCAGGTATTTGGTTCCGGCCTCGCCTTCCGCGTCCAGGCTCTCGCCGTTGGGGGATACGGTAACATCGTAATTGTTTCTCCTGAGGTGATGTACCACTGTGTCGAAGTCGAGTGCCGGTATCTCGTTTCCAAGGACTTCTACAGGCTCCAGTCGCTCCTCCTTTACAGCTTCTCCATCCAGAACACGGGTTTCCTCGGTGAAGTCGGTAGGTTTTGCCTTCGGCATACAGTATCAACACTCGATAAATGATTTAACGGTTTCAGTCAAGGCCTTTAACTGCCTGTTCTGCATACTTCAGGTTTAGATTGTAGGGCAGGTTCAGGCTTTCTACGAACTCGCGGGAGGCCTTTGTTGAAGAACCTACTTCATCCTTCAGTAGTTCGGCCTGGTTTTCCCTTGCTTCTTCAAGCAGCTCTTCGAAGTCGGCTGCTGTATCCGTTACCTCTGCGAACCAGTTCTCCGGCTTTACTTCGACTTCTTCTCTCTGGAGAGGGTACTCCAGTACGAACCTGTCGACATCCAGATCATCTCTTGATATCAGGGCGTATGAAGCCATTCGGAACTCTTCTCCCGGTACAGGTACGGGGATACCTGAGTAGTGGATCTTAACATCTCTTATCTCAGACGTATCGTCCAGTTGACGTACTACATCAGTTCTGCCGTAGAGACCGTTGTTTTCAAGGACTTTCTCGGTTTCGACCTGTGAGGCCTGTTCAAAGTTATCTGAATAGTAATCAGCTATTTCACTGGCTGCGTCCCCGACCTTCATCCCGTGAACCCTTCCAAGAACAATATCCTGGTTAAGGCCTTCTGTCTCGGAGATTCTCCGGTTTAGTTTCTCGGCTATCCTGTCGTAGATTTCCTCCGAGCTCATTTCCCTGTTTTCCTGGTAAAGATCTATCACTGAGTCATGAAGCAGGTATGCGAGAGCTCTATCAGGTTTCATTTCCGTTAGGTCAGGTTCCAGGTCGTAGCTTCTGATCCCTGAGATAGCAAGGTTTTTGGATACCAGGTCTTCCAGGGCTTCTCTATCGTTCTGACGGCCGTGTTTCCTGTACTCCTCAAGCTCCGAGACACTGAATTCCTCCACGTTTTGAACCTCTTAACAATGTTTTCAAGGCCTTAGAGATTTGTATGTTTTGATCCGCAACCGTAACGGTTTAAGCAGTTGATGCACAGTTTTTGATGTTGAAAATGGTATACACTGGTAGAGGTGACCGCGGTCGTACAGATCTTTCCTCAGGGGAAAGAGTCTCTAAAAGCAGTGAGAGAATTGAGGCCTTCGGTACTCTTGACGAGTTGAACTCTCTGACAGGGCTTGCCAGGTCATTTACGGATGACAAAGAAGAGGATCTCGAGGAGATCCAGAACGAGCTGCATATTCTTCAGGCCGAGCTGGCGAACAGGGAGCCGGATGTAAAGATCACGGATGATAACGTGGATCGACTGGAGAACGAGATCGACCACTATCAGGAGGAATGTCCTCCTCTGGACAGTTTCGTGCTTGCAGGAGGTTCTGAAAGCGCCGCGCATCTCCACCATGCTCGCTCGGTGGCCCGGAGAGCTGAGAGGAAAGTGGTAAGGCTTGACCAGGATGAAGAGCTCAGGGAAGAAGTTCTAGCCTATATAAACCGTTTAAGCGACCTCCTGTTTATGCTTGCGCGTCATGAGAACTTTCTTGAAGATGTAGAGGAGAAGAATCCGAAGTACTAGTTACTCCCAGATGTCGTAGAGGATTCCGTACCGTGGCGAGACAGCTAACCGGTTGTACACCGGTCTCTGGTTCCAGGCCGCTTCATAATCTATACCGCGGTTATCGAGAACGTTTTCAGCAGTGTCGCGGGCTTCCCGAGTGTAGTCCTCTTCGGCTAATGGATCGAAGCTTGCAGGCATTGTTCCTCCGGCTAATACCTCGAAAGGCCTTTCTATTTCTTCAAGTTTCCCGGTAAATTTCTCTACCTGTGCATCTAGATCAGGGTTTTCCAGTGTTGAGGCGTGAAGAAGGTATCCTCGGCCTGTTTTAGGATCGTAGGCTGCGATCCCCATGCAGGTTCCAAGGTTTTCCGCTACAAGTGTCCGAGTATCTGATTCCTCCAGGCTGTCTTTAGCTACTTCTCTCCAGTCCTCCTGCTCGAGGTATTGATCTACGATCTCTGCCATACCGGGGAGGACAAATTCCGGGCGGAAGCTTAAAAATTCCTGGAGGTTAGAGCTTTCGGTTCCATTCCTCGGTCGAGAACTTTTTCTCAGCCAGTTCCCTGGCCTCTTCCAGTTCCTCCGTAGTGAGAGAGTCTTCTTCGTACTCTTTATCCTCCACGAATTTTTCTATCAAGGCCTCTATTACTTCCTGTCGTTTTCTATCGGTGTGATCTGATATACGGGATACTCTTTTCTCCGCTGACTTGACAGCTTTGTCGGAGACTTTTTCCTTACCTATTCTGAGAACTTTCAACATTTTCGTTGTATCCAGGTCGTAGCTCATCGTGGTGTGATGGAGTACCGCGTTATTCTTCCTTAGCTGGGCGGCTCCTCCAAGCTTTCCTTCAGGATGCTCTATATCATTTAACGGTTTGTAGCTTGCATCTACACCTATTTCATTTAAGGCCTCAACGGCAAACCTGTCAAGCTGCCTGTAGCTTTCCTCAACGTCTTCCTCCACCTTTTCGCCGGGGAGATAGAGCGAGTAGGTTATAACGTTTCCTGGTTCGCAGAACATTGCTCCGCCGCCTGTAACCCTTCTTACTACTTCAATATCCTGTTTCTCGGCGTAATCGGCTTCTACTTCGTCTTCAAACGACTGGAAGCGCCCCATTGGAACGCCAGGGTTTTCACGGTACCAGAACCGGAGTGTAGGCCTCATGCCTTCTTTCTCTACTTTCTCTGCCAGGACTTCTTCCAGGGCCTGATGTATTGCCTCGCTGTAAATTCCTTCGTTGATTATACGCCACTTCATTCTTCTTCACCTACAGCTTTTCTGAAGGCTTTCCCGATATCTTTTCTGGAGAATCCTATCAGTTCCGCATCTACCGATTCAAGTTTTTCCTCGATCTTCTGTGCCTCTGTATCTTTGTCGAGGCCTTCAATTTTATCTTCTAGTTCTTCCAGTTTTTCCGCGGGTTCCAGGAAGAAGTCTCCTCGTATGCTAACCGATTTCACTTTTCCGGAGTCTGTTTCCAGATTTATGTTCACCATCTTTCCGTCCGGGACTTTATGAGAGGCCTCTTTCATAGTTATTCGAGGCTTCTTCTTCCAGGAATTTAAACCATCGGTTGCGGAAGGTTCAGAGAGGGCTCGGATATTTTTTAAGGATGTAAGCAGTAGTTCTGTCTATGGTTCTGGGATTTTCCGGGGTAGCTGCTAACGCTGTTATCGGTGTTCTCTCAGTACTGACTCTTGTTTACGCCGCAGAGATAGCTGTCTCCAAGATGGAGGGAGTGGCGAAGTATTTCCTGCCTCTTCTGTTCGGTTAGTTCCTTTACCTCTCCATCCTGCTTTATACGGTCACATCTTTCCAGGACTTTCTCCGGCGCACCCTTCATGAAGGCCTCGTTGTCCTCGGTTACTACAGTCATTCGTTTTCTGTCCGATGAGAAAGGTA
>JBDGSF010000043.1:0-4079 GCA_042217675.1 Candidatus Nanohaloarchaea archaeon
GGCCTCAATAACTTCCAGGTATATTAAACATAGGCAGCCCAGTTAATTCCATGCTTGGATACCTGCTGCTACTGATGATAGCAGTCCCCTTCACCGATCTTTACATCCTGATACAGCTATCAGAAATCCTGGGATTTCTACAGACACTGGGCATAGTAGTCGCCACCGGGATAATAGGTGCAGCACTGGTTAAGAGAGAAGGCCGACACGTATTCATGAAGCTCCAGAGATCAGTAACCGCAGGAGAGATCAGCAGGAACGTGGCAGAAGCAGCAGCACTTGTAGTAGCAGGTCTACTACTTATAACACCTGGAATAATAACAGACACTATTGGTTTTCTACTGGTTTTCAGGCCTTTAAGAGAACGCCTCATTGCTCGATGGGCCTCAGGGAACTCGGAGAACATTCAAGTAGAGTTCTTCAGAGCCTAACCAGATCTCAAGGAGGCAAATATTGAAAAAGCAAGTACTGCAAGGCCTAGCTCTGAAGGAATAGCAAGGCCGAACTGTGTCAACGCTATCAAAGCTAAAACCAGGGCGCCACCG
The DNA here is from genome assembly GCA_042217675.1 of Candidatus Nanohaloarchaea archaeon. Lineage (GTDB taxonomy): Archaea > Nanohalarchaeota > Nanosalinia > Nanosalinales > Nanosalinaceae > Nanohalovita. Next base: position 546 of record JBDGSF010000043.1, read on the forward strand.
CTTCTTATATAGTCAAGATCCATTCTATCGACCTCAACAAGCGTGGCAGCGTAAAGAACTATTACAGCGAACAAGGCAGTAACAAGCGCCGGTAAAACATACTTCAGGCTTAGAGAGATCGCTGAAGGGCTCTTGACAGAGACAATTAGCCCTGTCAGTATAATAGCTGGGACCGGAAGTCTTTCAGCTGCTTTCAGACCTGCTATACTTGCGGCTATAGAGATCAATGCAAGGCCTGTAGCGTACTTTAAACGGCTTACGTAGAAGATGCTTCCGAATACCGGCGCTATAATCGCAACTACCAGCGCCCCGACTACCAGTACAGGAGCGACTTTTGACACCATTTCACGGGCCTGGTAACGGTTCTCGGCATAGGAGTAAAGCACTGCGAGAGATCCTGCTCCACTGAAAACTGTCAACGAAATATTCACTACATCGGAGAAAGTCTGTACCGCTCCCGTGACAAGCAAAGTCGCGAATACGCCGTCTACCAGCGGAAGAGTGAGAACGAACAGAAGCCGTTGGGCGCCGTCATCTAGAAAGTCCAGAACCATGCAGAACACCGCGGAAAAGGCCTGGAACCAGTTATCTATTGAACTTGGACTTGGTTCCATTAAAGGTAGACTTGGAGAAATTGGACAGCATAGTCTCTGACCACGAAATGCTTAGACAGTCAGAGCATGCTGAAAGACTCATTACAGAGAAAATAAAGTCCGGGAAAGTTAAAAAGCTTAGCGCCCAGCCAGTTTCTCAGATACATCTTCAAGAACGCTTGATAACTCAGCGACTTTCGACTTCAAGCTTTCAAAGTCATCCTGAGAGGGCACAGGTTCAATCTCATCAACCACCTCTTCCTTCGACCTCTCTATCTCTGACTCGAGCTCTGTCTCCACTCTCCTGGTCTCTGACTCAACCCTTTCAATCTCCTCTCTAAGCTTACCTAGACGGTCGTGAACCTCTGAAACATTAGATCTCAAGGCCTCCATGTTCTTCCTTACATCGTTTAACTCGGAAGTAAGTTCGTTATAACGAAACTCTACAGTGTTATCAATTTCCTCTCTTTCCTCCTCGATCCGGGCCTCCAACTCATCTCTATCGACCTTCTCCTCTACCTGCATCTCCGTGAGCTCTTTCTCAATACTTTCTATGCGTTTATCGGTGTCGGAGCGGATGCTGTTTACTTTATCAGAGAAGTTCTCTTCAGCAAGCCGGTTCTCAACCGCGGAAAAAACCTCTTCAAAGACTTCATCCCTGAAATCTTCCATTCTTTCCTCCAGATCGGCCCTGGAGACTGCCTGAGAGATCTCAAGCCTGTCGACTTCCTCTTTCAGATCGTTCTCAGTCAAGTCGCTGTAGTCATCTTCCTCCACAAGAACCTTGCCAGCATTGTTAGCCTCCTCCAGTTCTCTTACCCTGTCATTCAGTCTTCTGATCTCCTTCTTCAAGGCCTCGGCATCCTCCGAAGATTTCATCTCCGCTGCCTGTTCCTTAGTCTCAGACAGGGCTTCTGAAAGAGATTCTTCGAGATCTGCTGAAGTTACCATAGAGGAGTCCTGGTTAGTTATTGGCTGAGGCTGCTTAAAATATAAACGATAGAAAAGAGGAAGAAAGGTTATTCATCCATGAAGACTGTTTCCCCTTCATCCAGCACTTTCTTATCGTCGAACCAGACCGTAGGGCTTTCACAGACCGTATCCCAGTGGATATCTGAGTTAACCTTTCTCTCATGGCCGTCCGGCATATAGGTCGAGTTATCTCCAAACGCGATGTGTACAGTTCCAAGAACTTTCTCATCCTGGAGAACGTTTCCAATCAAGGTTGCTCTAGGATTGGTTCCGAAACCGAACTCCGCTATGTTTCGTGCTCCTTCAACCTCCTCAAAGGCCTCTGAAAGATCTGATTCCTCGCCTTCAGGATTTTTGACTGCGACGGCCTCAGAGCCTTCTACTTCTACTTCTGTGCCTGAAGATGCGAAAGGGAAGTGATCGATTACGAGAGTGCCGTTGACATCAAGCACTCCGCCGTCGGCCTCGCCTGCCGGTAGATTTCCGAAGTCTCCTGGTTCATCTATTACGCCTGTATCGGTGTGGTAGAAGTCTATATCTACTTTGAATGATAGGTCGGTGCCGGAAGGAGTCTCTATCCTTACCTTGTCTGTGTCTTCAAGCATCGAGTAGACTTTCTCCGAGATCCTTTTTACCTCGGAGTAATCAGCCTGTAGAGACGTGTTCCATACCTCCTTGTTTATTCCAGGCATTGTCGCTACCCGTGTACTGTTTTCGCAGGCCTCTCTTCTTGCATCGGTATGGCTCAGCGACTTCTTTGTAGGGGCGATCACAACGTCCGCTGATTTCATGGCCTCGGCAACTATCTCAGGAGGTTCCTCGCCATGGTTCTCCGGCTCATCGTACCTGATGTATGCCGCTTCGACGTCTCGATCCTCCAGTACTTCAAGAAGTGCATTGATCAGGTCTTCATCGTTATCATCGTTTACCACCAGCACTTCCTCTCCTTCCTGGACTTTTAGACACTGGTCAACAACTGTTTCCGCACCTTCAACTAGGGTCATAGAGAAAGAAACGAGGCCGAAACTAAAACATCTTTCGCCTCAATCCAGACGAACGTAAGTCCCACGGCCTTCGTCAACGAACTCAAGCTTGTCCTCTCTAGCAAGCCAGCCGATAGCCATATTCACTTTAGATCTTGGAAAGCTTAGAGAGCTTGCAATAGATGAAACACTGCATTTTCCTTCCTCATTCAAGTAATTCCAAACCTTTCCAGCAACTTCGCCTATCTTATCTTCCAAAAACAATCACCTGTACAACAGAATTACACAAGGCCGTACTTAAATCAGACTGATGTAGATGCTTAAGATTAACTCCAGAAAAGTGTCCTGTGAATCTAACGGGCTTTCTCAATGATCAAAAGCCTTACCAGGTTGAAGGCCTCAGTCATGACGAGCTGGAGAAAGTATTTCAAAACGCAGAGGAGATCTCTCGACGCCACACGCCTTCACTTGTATACAACTCCAAACCGGTAATCAAGCTACGCAGAGATGACAGAGAAAGCATTCAGAGAAAACTGGAGGTAGCAGAAGAACTCGGCACACCTGAAACAGAGATACTTGAACAAGTCGGAGATTACACCACAGTAGCCCAGGAAAGACTGACGAGAGAAGAACCGGATGAAGAAAAACTGAGAGACACAGCAAGATACATCGACCAGGCAATCAAACACGGAACAATCCCTATGTCAGGCCTCGACGACTACCTGTACAGCGACGGAGAACTTCTATACATCGATGCAACAGACATAGACTCATTCAATCCTGTAACCAGAGAAAACCTTGAAGGAAGCCTCAACAGCCTATCAATCTCTGCCGCAGCAAACACAGAGCTGGACCAACAGGAAGCACTAGAGATGATAAACCAGGAAATCACAGACGCAAAAGGCTCTGAAGTGTTAAAAAATCTTAACTAACGATACTTCATATAGGCCTCGATGGCTCAGCCTGGCTAGAGCGGTCCCCTCGTA
>JBDGSF010000044.1:0-5059 GCA_042217675.1 Candidatus Nanohaloarchaea archaeon
CGGTTCTTGAATTTTTTCTCTTCTTTGTCTTTGATGCGGTAGACGTTGGTTGAGCGGCCGCATTTCGGGCATTCTATCCACCAGGGTCTCTGACCGAGTTCGTCTTCGCCTTCGAAAGTGTTCTGGCAGTAAGGGCATTCGATCTCGTAGAAGTATGTTTCGTTGTCGTAGGAGAACATTTTGACGTAACCGGTTTTCTCTCCTTCGTCGTTTTCTATCTCGCGGTTTGTTGCGTACTCCACTCGGTCGTAGTCGATCTCCTTTTCCATCTTTATCACATATCTTGGTAGTCGATCAGTTTTAAGTTTTCTAACTTAATGCATCATGTAGTCAATTACCTGCCCTGTCTCTTCGTCGTCCAGCTCTATCTCGATTTCTTGAAGGCCTTCTTCCGGGAAAAGAGCTTTTTCTATCTCCAGTGCCTCTGCCGGTTCATCGGATTTGATTTCTTTGATATCCGGGTTGAACCGTTTCAGAAGCTTGAGATCCCATTCATCGAATGTCTCCAGTATCCGGAGATCGTATCCGTCCATTGTGGCGAGGAAGGCCTTTGCCAGGTCTTTTCTTGACTTGATTTTTGCGTAGGCCTGTTCCTGGATTGGTCTTCCTTTGAGGCCTTCGTGTTCTTCCCCGTTGATCCAGTACTTGTCAATGCCTGGAACTTTTTCTATCAGCTCAGGGTTCTCTACTTTGGCTATGACTTTGTCTCCGTCTCTTTCAACGCTTTCAGCTCTTTTTTCGAGGTTCTCCTTGAGTTTTTCTGGTTTCTCTGTGGGTTTTATCTCTATCTTCATGTTCCGGGTTTATCCGGCAAAGCTTTTATTTCAGCACTGTAAAGTCTCTCTTTATGCTGTTTGATAATAGAGGTGATTCTAACTCTGATAGAGGAGAGGAAGTCTCAATCAGTCCTTCCTCGGGTTCAGGCTCCGGTAAGGAGACAGAGATAAGAAGGGATAGAGGAAGCGAGGAAAGTGATTCCGGAGGAGGTATCTCTATTCCGAGCGCTGAAGGTGATGGAAGCGCTGTGGATGAGTCAAAGGTTACCTTGGAGGATATTCATCGGCAGAACAAGAAGATTATCGGTTTGCTTGAGGATATTGCTGATGAAGAATCCGGAACTGAAAACGATAACAGCGACAGGTTAAAAGGTGATGTAGAGAATGAGCTACTATGACAATGTTAAAGACTCTGTGAAAGATGAGAAAAAGAATGCTAAAAGCTCTGGAGGCAGCGACAATTCCTCTTCAAATTTCTCGACGCTGAGGGAAGAAGCCGAGAAAAATGATACTGGCGAGGGAAACGATACCCCTATAGAGGTACTTGAGGAAGGAGGCCTGAAAAGAGAGGTATCCAACAGTTCTCGTAAATCCTCTGAAAACTCGAACTCAGTAGCTCAGAATTCAGGAGAGAAAACCGGTACAGAGCCCTCCAGAAGTGTTGATTCTTCAAGTATTGAGGAAAAACTTGACAGGATTATAGAGCAGAACGATCGAATGATTGAAATCCTGGAGAGCTTTGGAAACTAGAAACCCAGCAGTATAACTGTTTCTGTTCTTCAGGACTGAAGGCCTTTTAACTCATGGATTTTTTCCCAGTTCAAATCTTCCTATACTAGCTCCACTGAAATCTTCTTTCTTCCTGTTGAGTCCTTCTCAACAGCTCTTTCCTCACGTAATGCGAACTCGATTTCGAGTTCACGGTACTCGTCTTTGTCCTCGAACTCCATCTTCAGCAGGTTATCCTGGTTGGGTTCGATACGTACTTCTTCCTTGCCTTTAAAGCTGAGGCCTACTTCCCCTTCTCTTATTTTATCTGCGAAGCTTTCCAGAAAATTTGCAAGTTCTTCGTTCGAAAATTCGAAGTCGAGGTCTAGTTCCCTACTGCTGGCCATAGAAAAAATAGAATGGTTAAGAGTTTTATTTGTAACTGAAGAGTGTCAATCACTCGCCGCCCATAAGTCTCTCGGAGAGGTAGTGCTCCTTGTCCTCAAGCTCCCTTATAGACTCTATACTGAAGAAGTAGGCAGCCATTACCATAAGGTAACCCAGGAAGGCCGGCATCAAATCCACAGCGTACCGCAGAGGATACATCACTGAGAAAAGCAGTAGCGACCCCAAGACAAATAACGTGAAAGATATCCCTACTTCAGCGTTCAAAGTCAGCTTGGGCAGCCCAAAAATATCTTTTTCACGGACCTCTTTCCTTTCCTCTTCTTCTCCTTCTTCGCTCATATTAATTGCACCTACATATAGGGATTGTGAAGGCCTCGATTTAAAGCTTTTCAGTTAGAGATCCTGAACGTCAACGTTTCTATCTTCCTCGTTGAAGGCTGAAGGCAGATGGATATGATAAGTGCCTTCTCTTTTCTCAATTACCAGAGGTACTTCTTCCAGAAGCCGTGAGACGTTAATATTGTATACTCCTTCTTCCTCAACCTTGATTGACTCCAGGTCGAACTCTATACTTATATTGCCTCTCTCTGTTTCTCCTGCGGCCACCATTTCCTCTATATCTGACTTCACAAGTTCCTCGTCTTCAACAGGTTCAGACTCCTCAGGCTCTTTCTCATACATGAAAAGGGTCGAACCACATTCACAGCCGTCGATCAATTCTTCGGAATCATCTTCATACATTTTACCGCAGTTCATGCATCTATGAGGCATTTTTTACCACTAGTTTGAGTCTTTCTCGCTTTCAAGTTTTGCAAGGAACGATACAGCGTTTCTTTCCTCCTTGATTTTCTTCATGACCCTGGAGTTACCTACGATTGTCAGGCCTCTACGCGGTTTCTCATCGAAAAGCTTGTCGTATACAAGGTTGCGGGCCTTGTCAAGCCTGGTCTGACCGGATTCCAGGCCCAGAAACTCGATCCCCGGGAAGTCGTCGTCTACCTGCTCCATCGCATCCGTGATGAGCGTTCTCTTTTCTTCAGGAGTCCAGCCTTCTTCCAGTACAAGCACAGCGTCGTCTTTAACTTTATCAAGTACAAGGTCAAGCTTGTCATCTAGCTCGTGGCCGGAGAGCTTGTCTCTTGAGAGAAATTCTATGGTAACTCCATCGTCGCTCATCAACTTAACCTTTCAATTATTTCCTCATAAAGTTTGTCGATATTTTCTCCCTCCTTTGCGGAAACCTCCAGTACAGGATGCTGAGGGAACGCATCCCGTACCCTGGAAGGATCAGCGTCGTCAAGATCGGTCTTGTTGGCCAGAATCAGTATTGGAATATCCTTGGCCTCCAGATTCCCGATTATAGTAACGTTTACCTGCGTATAAGGATCCTTGGTGGAGTCAAAGATTACAAGCGTTGCATCGACATCATCCAAGTACTTGATAGCCTCAACAATTCCTTTGGTAGCTTCTTTAGCCCGGTCCTTGGATTCCTCTTCTTCAAGGCCGTGTTCTGTGAAGTCCTGAAAGTCTACGTTGGTTGAAATACCTGGCATATCCAGAAGATTCATGTCAATAGTTCGGCCGTCGTCAGCCTCCAGCGTAACCCTCTCCTTCTTCTCTACTGCCCTGGTCTCGTGGGGAATCTCGGATACATCGCTCATTTCCTCTCCTGTAAGATCCTTGGAGATCTGGTTAGCGAGGGTGGACTTACCTGCATTTGGAGGACCGTAAAGGCCTATACTTATGTCGTCTTGATCCGTTGAACTGAATAAATCGGATATTAACTGTTTAAGACGGCCTATCATTGTTTTGACACCGGACAATAATAAATCAGGGCCGTAGGTATAAAAACCGTTCCCTCTCTGCAATCAAAATAATAAAATCAGAGGTAGAAAAACCCAAAACATGAGCACCGAAAAAGGAGTTATAGTCGCGGTCTACAAGAAGCCCAGCCGTGAGAACAGGTTTCTCGTACTGAACAGGAAGAAGAACTGGGAGGGCTGGGAACTTCCTAAAGGCCATCTAGAAAACAATGATTACACCGAGACAGTGAAGATTGAACTGGAAGAAGAAGCAGGAATCAGAGAAGACGATATCAAGAGCATCGAGGAGATGGATATGGAACTGGAATGGAACCCTGACGAAAAAGAAAAAAGGAACTATAGAGCCTTCCTGGTAGAAGTAGATAAAGATGTGATAGCCGATGTATCAGGAAATCCTGACGAAGAACACGAGAAAGGGTTCTTCCTCTCGAAGGAGGACTGTAAAGGCCTTCTGACTTATGAAGAACATGAAGAGGTGCTGGAAAAGGCCTCTGAAAAAATTAGTTAAGGTGGGAAAAAATGAACGATGAAATGCTTGAGCTTTACCAGTTTGAAGGATGTCCTTTCTGCAGAAACGTGAGAAAAAAGCTTGATGAACTAGGGCTGGACTTCATCGTGAGAACGATCGATCCCGATAACAGGGAGAGAGTTGAGGAAGTTTCCGGCCAGCAAGAAGTCCCCGTGCTTGTAGACGGGGAAGAAGTGATCAAAGACAGTGAAAAGATCATCAACTACCTGGAAGAGAATTACTGAATCTACTTCAGAGCTGTTTCTCTGAAGTCTTCCACCATCTCCCTTAAATCCTGTTCAGAAACCTGCCCTACCAGGTTCTCCATCATTCCAGTGAACTCCGCATAGGCCGCAGTATTCGCCGCCTGAGAGACAGCCTTTTCCTCTACTTCCTGGGAAACAGGGCCAAAATAAGTCTCGAAGGCATCGATCATTTCATCGTAGGCCTCCTGCCTTCTCCGACTGCTATCTCTAAACCCTCCAGCAGTACTGAAACGTTTATACTTCCTGAAGGACTGGTAAAGATCCTGAAACTGCTCCTCTCTCCGGGAAAGACCATAGAGATGGGAAACCATGGAAAGGCCTCCAGACTCATAAAGCTCCTTGAACTCCGACTCCGTGAACCCTTTATCTCCATCAAAAAAATGCTCCAGCGCTTCCCATGAACCAATGCTTTCCGAACCGGTTCCCTCATCAAGAGACATAACCAGCTATTACTACCTGAAAGTTAAATTCTCTTCACGTCTATCCAAAAAAACCAGGCTCAAATGACAAGACAAATGGACCGGCCCAGATTTGAACTGGGGATCTCCACGTATCTTTGGACTAGACACT
>JBDGSF010000045.1:0-1967 GCA_042217675.1 Candidatus Nanohaloarchaea archaeon
CTCCGCGGATTCTATCTGGCTGGCTATACTTCCTACCTCTGTATCCATGCCTGTTTCAACGACCACAGCTTTCCCTCGGCCCTTAACAACGCTAGTGTTCTTGAAAACCATGTTCTGCATCTCTGCAACAGGGACATCTTCCGCCTTGGTTCCTGCCTGTTTCTCAACGTTGGTGCTTTCTCCTGTCAGCGCGGATTCATCCGTGGATAGACTGCTTTGTTCAATTATACGGGCGTCAGCAGGAACGGCATCTCCCTGATCAAGCATGATCACATCACCAGGCACAACTTCACTGGCGTCGATATTCACCTTCTTGCCATCTCTTATAACTGTTGCTTCGGGCGTGGAAAGGTTTTTAAAGGCCTCGATAGATTTCTCTGCCTTGTAGTCCTGTATAAAGCCAAATACACCGTTTGCGAATAGAATCCCTGCTATAAGAGTTGCTTCTCTGAGCTGAGGGCTTTGACCTGGTAGGAAACCTATGCCTACAGAGAGCAAGGCCGCGGCCAGCAGCAAGTAGATCAGAAAGTCCTGGAACTGTGAGACGAAAATCTTCAGAGGTGAGACCTCTTCATCACTTTTGATCTCATTCATACCTTCCTTCTCCAGTCTCTTCTCTGCTTCCTCAGATTCAAGGCCTTCTCTGCCAGTCCCTAACTTGGAGAAGACTTCCTCGATGCTTGCGGAGTGCCAGTCCTTCATTATTGAAAGATTACCTGAGCTACGTATAAAGTCTTAGCTGCTTACTCTGGTTGACACAGACCCGAGTTTAATACGGCTTCTCGCTACTGTAGCGGTACGTGATGTTCACGTCTTCCCGGATAATGTAGTTGTCGACAGATTTGGAGGGCATCTTCCCGTTTACATAGTAGAGCCATGAGTGAGTCTTGTTCTGTTCCAGGCCATCTATGGAAGTTACGAAGTAGCCGAAACTGTATACCTTGTACTTGACAGAATAGGTTTTATTCAAGACCTGGAAGGCTGTAGAGTTCGCTTTTACAGATACCTGGTTGCTTAAAGTTGTATTAGGTTTCTTGATTGTCAGATTTACCTCTACCACGTGATCGCTCTGCTTCTCGCCTATAGAAGGCTCCGAAACTGCCTGTATCCCTAAAGTTGCCACTAGAAGCAGCGATAGGCCTGCAACGATGTAGTAAACATCTTTTCTACCCGGAAAGTCCAATCCTGTCTTTAGCTCCATAGAGCATAAACCCGAAACCAACAGTGCTTGCAAGATGAGTTAAAACAAAAGGCGCAGATGCAGCTAAAAAAGCAATACTAAGGCCTGAAGGCATGAAAACAAAAGAGGAAACGTTGACAACTACTTCATACGCCAGTACACCGACGATGGTCGAGGCCAGGAACGCATTTCTGCCCTCGCCTATTTGACCGGCAAGGCCTCCTGAAGCTCCTGCCGCCCCTGCGCCAAGAGCCTGGAAAAAAGTCCAAGGGCCTTGACCTCCCCATACCAGGAAATTAGATATATAATAGCTGGAGGCTCCTGCCGCTATGCCTTCACGAGTTCCAAAGTAGAATCCTGTGGCTGCCGCGACAGCTATCAACGGTTCAACACTGGGAACATGCTGTAATGCGACTCTTCCTATTATACCTGACGTTGTTAAGGCTGTTACAACTGCTGCAGTCTTTGCACTCGATGAGGATTCTGATTCCTCGAGTACCTGAGAACCAGGTGATGTATCCGGCCGTGCAACCGTTCCTCTATCTACAGAACTACCTCCCCCTATCCCCATAGTGAGATAACATAACGTAGTTTTACGTTAAGAATCTTTGGGGCCACCTTACCAACCAGTTAAAAAAATAGGCTGTATCAACTCATTACATACAAAGGCCTCCGGTTGATGCGAGGCCGGAAACTCTCCGAGAGTTTCGAGGTACTAGCATTCCAACAGAATGCGAGGGTAGCCAAGTGGTCAAAGGCGCAGCGTTGAGGGCGCTGTCCTGTAGAG
>JBDGSF010000046.1:0-16236 GCA_042217675.1 Candidatus Nanohaloarchaea archaeon
CCAGTTTCATGTACCGGTTTCCTGAGACCTTGAAGTTGAGGTTGATAAAGGAGTTATTAGCTCTGTACATTACTTCTCCATCTGGAAATGTACAGGTGTTTTGAATCGGAGAGAAAGCGTAGATACTTCCCTCCAGCGAGTAGTCTTTCTGATTGAAGTAAACATCAAAACTGTACTCAGGTCTTTCACACCTTCCTTCCGAGCTCCCTGAGACATAGTTTTTCTGTAAGTCTTCAGTGACGTTTTTTCCTAGACGGCATTGAATCCTGTTCAAGGTATCCATAGTCGTACATGAGCTCCCGGGAAGGTACTGATAAGGAATATTAGGGCCTGAAAATATGCTGGAGTCCCATTCCAGATTCGAGCTTCCTCCTTTCTTCGCGAGTTCGTACGAGTTCTGGTATGTGGAGTACATCGCCGCAGTAGGCACGTAGTTGTAGAAGTAAAGCTGGCCGTAGGATTTGGCATCAGCTATTCTATCCAGGTCGTTGATAGTTGTATCCATTTTAGTTGAGAAAAACTTTTGGATAGGGAAAGAAAGCGAGCCGAAGACCAGGGCCATTATGAGAAGGCCTAGAGCTATCATTAGAGGAGAGACGTCTCCCAGGCGTTTTTTATCTAACATTGAGGATGTCACCTGATTCAACGTAAATACTTACTCTGCCGGTTCCGTTCTGCAACGCTATCGGATAGCTTACACGCGAAGGGCTTGACACAGAGCCTACGGATAGCTCTGCTCCAGTTTTGTTAATAAGTTTAACCTGGTAAGGTAGATTTCCATAACTCCTGTCCATTACCAGTTCTATATAATTCTTGATATCCTTATCTGCCTCTGAGTGAGCGATCGCTGTACCGTTCAGCCATAGTTTTTCACCTTGCTCCGTAGACAGATACTTGGAGAAGACCTTGTAGGCCTTTTGATTGCCGTATTCACCGTATGGAACTGTTTCAGCTCTCCAAAGCTTTCCAATCATTAACCGGGTGACTGAAGATCTAAGCCTTATCTTGTCAGCCTGAAACTCGATCTTACTATCTGCAGAAACGCTCTGAGAATTATCTGCCAGTGCGTTAAGCATGAACATAAACAGCGAAAGCATTACGACAATCATAAAGATCATGACGAACCCTATCATTTCAGCAAGGCCTTTCCTACTGATGTGGTGTTGGATCATAGACGTACAACCTCACTGGAAGCATTGAATGATTTTTATCTTTTCTTACAAGCATTGCAGGCGCAACGACTGCTCTCTGACGGGTAGACGGATGCATCTTTGCACATGCCCGGTAAGCGCCTGATGTACCGTTCAGCAGGACCGACTTATAGTCTACGTTAGGCTGTCCCATGACATCTCCTGTCGCGTTCTTGGCCTCGTTAGCCAGAACCTGTATACCGAACGCAAAGTGCCTGCCATCTAGTCCTGCTACTTCCGGTATATAGCAGTGGCCTTGAGTAGCTCTAAACCCTGTAACCTTGTAGCCTATCTCATGAGGCCCTGGGTTATAGGTGGTGAAGTACTCTACAGGAATCACTGCTCTCCTATGAGTGTATTCATATCCATACATCTCTCCGGTATCAGCGTCCAGAGAGAGAAGGTTCTCTAGTACGATAGCCTTTCTGTACTCTCTCTGCTGTGTAACGTCTATATTGGTTTCTACATTGGTAAGGCCTGGGATAAACAGGCCGAGGATAAGCATGAGGCCCAGGAAGAAAAGGATCGAGTAACCGATATAGAGTATGATCTGTGATTCTTCCACTACTTCGGACACCCTGAGTTGTTCAGCACCATTACAGTACCGCTGTCATGGTATTTCTGGATACAGAGAGAACCGTTTATAGGTTCAAAGGTTTGAGGCGCTATGATGCGATCATAGTTAACCAGGTATTTCTCTATGACATCGCTTCCAAGCTTGCCGGAATAGTTAAGCGTAAGATTGCGGTCGTTCTTATCGTATCTGATCTGATACTCATCCATTTCCAGAGCGATGTGGCCTGCAGGCATCGTCTGCATAGCCAGCATCGCATTTGTGATTCTCTGGGTTTGAAGACTTACTTTCTGCGCCTTAACAAAATCCAGTGAACCCCCTGTCCCTCCATACGTAACAGTGATAATCAGGCCTAGGACAAACAGTGAGACAATTGCCATCACCATCACGCCTGAAAGGCCTTTCCTCATCGCTTAACCACTTTTATCTCCGTAGCCGGTTTACCGTTCTGCTTGCCCTGGTTCGTGATCTCCAGCTTGTAGGGATCTCCTTTTTTGAAGACATGCTGTACGCTTCCATCACCGAACTTGATTACACAGTCCGATATTTTCTCGGTCTGGAAGAGCTGCGCGCCCTCCTCAACCAGAACAGCCCGGACCCTCTGATCTTTGACAGGATCTCTCTCCTCCGATACAAGAACTACCTTAGCCTTCTTCGACAAGGTGAAAGAAGTAACCCTTTTCTTGGCGGTTGTGCCCTGAATACAGACGTTTCTCACCGGGATATAAAGCTTGTTTTTAAGGGCTTCAGCATCATTGCTCTGCGCAGTCATACCCAGAACGTCCTTGAAACCTCCAACACCTACACTAAGTAAAGCTACAGTCCCTATCAACGATATCAGCACCATCACAGTCATTGTTTCCACTGCTCCTTTAGATCGATGCAACTTCTCCACCTCCAGGCGAGTAATCCATGTTCTTTTTACACCACTGTCTCGGATTATCCCTGTGAGAGTTCCTGGAGATACATCCAAGTAACTCGGTCTTCTGATTCCCGGCATCCTCACCTTTCTCACCAGCATTGTTGATAATCTGAGTGGAAATACCGTACAGAGCAGAGATCAGTATTACAATAAGAACCATCGCGCCTACAACCTTAGTTGCTACGTTCAAAGGCCTTACCTCCGATCAGCACTGTAACCGATTTTACAAGAGAAGTATTCGTCGCGTTTTTACCGAAGTCCAGGAACTTCCCTGAGTAAGAATTAGTTATAGCTCCTAGCAACGCAACTAGCGCTACAACTATCAAAAAGGCCATTATCAATGTAAGCGATATATCAAGTCCTCTACGAGTATTCACAGTTAACCTTTTGGAAGGCCCTGTTAAAATAATCTAGCTTGGATAAGTAACATTACCGGCAAAATTCCCTGCCATATTGTTGAACCATCCCGAGAAACCCATGTAGATCAGCGAGACAATCATTATCGCAAGTACAAGCATGGCCACAGTTTTGAGAGATACTTCCATATCCAGAAATTAAGTTTACAGGTTAAAAAATCAGTTGTACCTAGTTGCCGTTATCTGTTGGATAGTGACAATAGGCTTATCCGTGGTTGAGTCTCCCCATTCATTCCAGGATTCTATCTGCATCTGATCATAAGAATGTTCTTTATAATCTGTTGTTCTCGTCCAGACCGTAGTTCCTCCTTTCTTAATCTGGAACTCTGTTTGATAACCTACTGTAGGAAAGTCATCAGAGTCTTGGTAAACAGGATCGGTTTGAGTTACGGAGATTGTAAGCTCATCTCCAGCAGTATAGTCAACACCGGTATCATGCGTGTCTCCATCCATGAAAATTATATCTCCATTACTCTTCATTAGAATGTAAGCGTTGGGAATTCCTCCTGCTGGCTCTGACTCAGTATCGCCATGGTAATAACCAGTAAAATCTACTTTCAGGTGCCCTCTCTTCTGGAACTTTAGGTCGACTTCTATTTTCTTCTCCTCTAAAGGTATAGCTTTCTGGTAGAATATCTTATCCCAGTCCGAAGACTGTCCAGGTCTAAATTTCAGGCCTGAGCCAGTTTCTGTTAGAACCTCAGATTCATCGGACGAGTGAACGAAGAAGTCATACTGATCTGTTATGGTTCTCGTGTCAGGCATTGGCTCTTCGATCTGCCATTCTCCACTATCTCCATTACACTGCCATCTACCGCCATAGGCCCGGACAGTTTTCGCATCGGTACCACTGTAACATATATGCCATTTTGCATCATCGGAGCCTCCTGAGAAACCACAGAGTATATCTCCGTACAAAGAGTTCTCATAGTTAGGAGGGGTATGCTTCAGAAGTCTCCCTCCATCATTCATAGCAGACCCGTCAAAGTTGATAGATTTATAGTAGTTCTTTTCATCGTAGGTGGCACCATTAGAGATATGTCTAGCTCTGGCATTCATTAAGTCAGGTAGAGACCCTTGTTGGCCTATACTGGTCCCTGGCCCAAATGTTGCAAAACCTTTGTCATCAATAGCAGGGTCATTTTCGCTTACAACTATCTGACAGTAACCCTTCTTCCTCCAGGAATGAGCATGACTTATACCAACAGTATTGGCCGCCGTTCTAAACTCGAAGTGCTCAACATTAGGCAAGTCGCCGTTTACACCTCTGACATATATCTGATTCGAGCTTTCAGGGCCTTCATATGGCTGCACAGGATTCATCGCCCCCTCCATAGTACAGCTGCTGTTCATACTTGTGATCTGTATCATGCCATAGAGATTCCCGTTATTTACAGTAGCTGTTCTTCTACCATATTCGCCAGCAATGTTAGGGTATCCCTTTCGAGTCTCGATATAGCCTTTATCCCCGGGACAGAGCTTTACCTTGATAAAATTACCTCCAGTCTCCTCATGATCTTTAGGATTACCTGTATGACTGGAAGGCTTTGTTAGCCACGGGCCGTCATTCCATTCATCACAGTAGAGAGGATCATTGTTGCCCTTATCAGCATAGCGTTCTTCTATCGTTTTACCCGTTCCAATGCTCTGTATTCTCTCAGATCCTCCTCCATTCTTGAAGAACAGAGTGAAAAAACTGTAGGGCGGGCCCTTTGACTCCCAACTTCCCCCCCAACTGTCGCCCACTCCTGGCTGATATTTAGTGCAGCCCGACCATATCCAGTCAGAGTAACCGGATTTTCCGAATCTATCTCCCGTAGAAACCCCAAGAAGCGTAGCAGATTTACCATCAGGTCCGAAACCTAGGCCTGTCTTGAGTGTTATAGTATCATTTATGACAAAGTTAACCCTGCTGAACTTACCTTCCATATCGTTCCCGGAATTAGCATAAAGATTATTAATATCAGCGGCTACAGTTCCTGCAACACCAGCACAGGAGGGATTAGCTCCTAGAGAAGTATCAGCCAGGCCTTGAAATGTTTCAGAGCTCACGTGTTCACAGCCCCAGGCCCTCCAGAAGACGTACTGTGATAGATCTCCAAGTGTTTCCTTATCGTCAACAGTGACCTTAGTTTTTACATCAGTGAATTTTTCTGCTTCTTTGAATCCCTGGCCTATTTTTGCTCCTAGTGGGCCGAACATTGCTCCCGAGATGACTGCTGCTATCAGTACCGTAAGTATTATCTCTCCAAGGCCTGATTCAAGTGCTCCTTTCATCAGCAGATTCCTCCTCCCACTGCATCTGCTACTACGCTTGATATTGCTTTCATGTAAGGGCTTTGACAGCTTGTTGCTCCTTCTGCGCCGGTGATTGCGGATAGAACGTATGGAAGGACTAGGGCTCCGAAGGCTATGGCGAGGAATAAGGCCATTATTACTCTCATGCTCCAGCCCATGCCGATGCGTTCTTCAAAGATTTCGGAACTCATGCTTTATTGTAGGTCTCGCTGGTTTATAGTAATTTTTCGATTGTTGACGTTACTATCTGGTCGAGGCCTTGCTGTGTTACCGCTATTATTGCTGCGGCTGCGATGACTGCAAGGCCTAGGAGAGCCAGTTCTTTGGTTGGCATGTTTCCTTTTCTCATGCTGCCACCTGTGAGACCGATGATACCATGCCTCCAAATAGCATTCCCACGATTATCAAGGTCATGGCGTAGAAGATCATACCTGAGATCATGATTTTGCCTGTGAACATGTTCTTGTAGGTCGGGTCGTCTCCTTTCTTGATCTTTGTGAAGAAGCTTCCTAGGATGTAGAGAAGCTGGATGAGATAGATTCCAACTACTAATTGAAGCAGTTCTGGAGGTATAGCTGAGTCAAAGCCTGAGATTACTCCTCCAAGGCCTGAAGTTGCTCCCGGCTGGTTGCTTATCTGTGAACCACTTACAGACTTTGATAACATTGTCATAGCGGTTATAATGGTTTGTGACATACCTACTGCCACCCCTGAGACCACTGGAGCAAGAAGGTATGCCAGCATCTGGATTGTTGTCGTGGTGTCCTCCATCAAGTCGTTCAGTTGTTCCTGTGTCTTGCTGATGTTCTTCAGGTACCGGGAGATCGTCAGCATGGCTGTCGAGGCCATATTGGTGCCTTTCTTCGAAGACTCTATTATGGCCTTCATAACCGTGTGTATCATCTGGCTCGGGAACTGCCTTAAGGCGCCGTACTCTTCATCAAGGATCGCATCTTCAACCGTCATCCCCATATCCTTGACGTTGTCAGAGGCCTCCTGGAAGAGTTCGGAGATCTCCAGATCTGATGTTGCATCGGCAGCATCTTCTAAAGCCAGTTCTACGGGTGTTCCTCCCGATATCTTGTTTCCTAGTTCGAATAATGCGTTAGGGAACTGTGATTCGATCTTGGAGAGTTTTTCCTCGGCTTCCTGTCTCTCCTTGTTGCCTAATACCTTGACAGTTCCTATCCCAAGGCCTAGACCCGCTACTATGGAGAGGCTTCTGAGCAGCATGGGGAAAGACGCTAATGAGCCTTTTGAGTTGAGGAATATTGAAGGAACCATTGCAGGGTTAACATTGCTCGCAGGGTACAGCAGGAGAAAGCCTTCGCCTGCTCCTGCAGTAGCCAGGTATCCTATAAATCCGTAGGATCCCAGTAGAAGAAATATTGCTACTCCTAGAGGCCATACCGGTATTCTAAAGGTTTTATCCATTAGTTCAAGGCTGTACTTACCTCTCTCAGGTAGTGTAGATTCGTCGACAGGTTTGGTGGCGACTGTTGGAGGCCTTGAGCTAAGTACTCTTTTCATGAACCAGTACAGGAATGTCGGGAGGAGTATGTTGAACAAAAGGAACAGGTGCATCGGTGTTATTGCGTCTCCCATGAAGACCGAGATAAGTGGGAGCATGATCATTCCGAGAACCGGCAGCATTGCGCCCATCGCGTTTAGGACCATTACAGGGGTTTCCAGGTTCTGTGCGTAGTGCTTCATTTTCTCCTGCGTGCCATCAAGTATGTTGTCTATTGCGTCTCTTAGCAGGGAATCCTGTCTCTGAGGGTCAGCCTGGTTCATCGCCGATCTTAGAAGGTTCAATGATTCAAGGAAATCGTCGTTGTAGTCTTTCCATCTTCGAGTATAGTTCTCCAGCGCTCTGTCAACATTATTGAACTTCCCTACCTCTAGATCCCATAGTACTCCTTTCAGGTCTTTTGATATAGGGCCGTCAAGGTTGAGCGCTGCGAAACGAACTGCTCCCTCCAGGTTCGGCGAGCTTCTCATGTACACAACCATGTACAGGATTGCAAGAATCATTTCTCCACTGCTATTGATAAGTTTCTCCTGTGCAGCGTACTTAGGTAAGTAGTAAGTGTATAGCGAGGCCATTATCGGCACTGCAAGCAAAAGAGCCAGTATCGAGACAGGGATAAGGCCTCCAAGGAGAAATTTGTTGAAGAGGAAGAACATCATCCATGACATAAATGATAGTACGAATACTCCTACTGTGGCCGACATCACCATTCCCGGCGTTATATCCCATCCCAGAAGTTTGATCGGCGGAGTAAGTTTTTCGTGTGTCTCCTCGCCGGCCTTCATGTTGAAGACGTTGGCCATTTCATAGCAGAGCTTCTCGTAGCTGTTTCTCTTCCTGGATTTCTCTTCATCTTTCTTGTAGCCTTGGTAAGATCGAGAATAGTTTGAATTACTGGCTTGAGAAGAGCTAGAACTGGATCTGGAGTTCTTGTCTATATCGTCCAGTATTTCATTTATTTTCTGTTTCTTCTTATCTTTTTCCAAGAGTTACACCTGTTGTTCAAGCCATTCGTTCCAGCGAGCAAATATTCTATCGTTATCCAGCTCTCCGTACTCTTCTCTTACTCTTTCAGCAAGGATATGGTATCTTTGATTGGCCTCGACGACGAAATCAGCTTCCAAGAGCTCTTCATCAGAGTTCTTGTTAGCTTCCACTAGTCTTTCCTTCATTTTCTTCCTGAGCTGTATGTTATCCCAGACGGCCTCCCAGTCATTCTTCCACTCTCTGATGTTCTCAGCGATTCTGTTGAGAATAAGTGATTCACCGTTCATCAGTTCATCTGTAGGAACTAGTTCATCCTCATTGCTGTCGTACCGCATCAAGTCAACAAAGGCGTTCTCATCCTCAGGATCCTCCTGCCAGTCCTTCCTGACCTCTGTAATACCTGTAACACGGCGGTAAGACTCCATTCCGTCAGGACTCTTAATCTTGTTAACCTGCACGATAATATCTGTAGCCTTGAAAGAAGTCCGGGGAACATCAAGATCGTTGACCACACGGTCAAAGACAGAATAAGCGTCCTCACCGTGGATTGTACCTCCGACAAAGTTCGCGACAGCTCCAACACGCATAGCCTCGTAAAGGGCCTGTGCCTCATCTGACCGGACCTCTCCAACCACAAGAGCAGAATCGCCCAGACGCAGAGAAGTTCTAATCGCTTCATCAGCACTCATCTCGTTCTCCACCTGTGTAATAACCGAGCCAGACTTCATCCTCTCCACGTTATAACCTAGATCCTTCATCTGAGGCACAGGTAACTCTAGAGTATTGTGAGCAAGCACATTTCCTGTTACAAAGTTCTGGTCTCCCGGAATGGATATATCGTAGACCGTTTCCTCCTCGGAAACTTTCTCTACAGACTTAACTTGATCCCAAAAAATATCGCTCTCTGATAGATTCTGAAGCAACTGAGAGGTCTCATCCGAGTGTTCAACTACATCCTTTAGCTTTTGTCGACCTATATTGTTCTCTCTCTCAACATAGTCTTGAGAGTTCAGGCCATATTTCTGACAGAGGTTTTGGGCAAACTCTCTGTCCATTGGAATAATATCTGACTTATCATGTGTTGAGCTCTTATGCTCGACCTGCAGCTTTTCCTGTTTGTAATCCTGTATATAACCAATTTCCTGTTTGAACTGTTTCAGGCCTTCAAGATCGCTTATCCTCATTGCCCGCATTTTACCTGAATCTCTTGCTCTACCTCGGAGGCCATCAATTAGTAGCATTGTTTGAATATCTTCAACCAGCTCCTCATTAATAAGATCTATACCTACCTCATCCTCTGTTGCGTATCCATCTCCACTATAAAGCCCTCTCAAGAAAGCGTGTCTCTGTTTTTCTTCAGCAGAGAACAACCACTCCGGGACTCTCTTTGAGTAAGCGTCTCCAGTAAACCCAAATACCCTCATAACTTCCTTCAAAGGCTGCGAATTTGCCATCAAAGAATGTTCATCCGAATGTTCTTTGACCGGGAGATTAAATCTCCTGAAAATACTTCTAACAACTTCTCTACAGCCCTCATCTGAGACTGTTACTAATACACTTCTATTGTCATAGCATCCATCAGCCATCCAGAGACCTAGAAACTCCATCATCCTCTCGTCCAGTTCTATTCTTGCCGGGAGTCTTGATGACTGCCTTTTATGTTTATATTCGAGATTTTCAGCAGAAATATCTATATCTAGCCGGTCAAATATTTTAGCAGGAACAATATCTTCCCGAATCCAGTATTTAACAGCATGTTCTGAGTAGTCAAATTCTTCAGCTAACTCCTTAAGCTGCTTTCTTTTGCTCTTTAACGGCATTTTACCGACAAAGTAGCCCTGTAACTTTGACGCTTTTGTTGTTAGATCCCATTCTTTCTTTTCTGTAGGCACATCTAGCTCTCTCGGAGTTACTATGTGATCTCCTGCCGAAAGATCAGTAGGCTTCACCTCGCTGATTAAAGATCCTTCTCCCGGACCGAAAAGCGAATGATCCTCTGTAACTTTAATTTTCCTACCGGTACGAGTCTCAACCTCATAAATCGGTTTCTCTACATCATGTCTCATGAACATAGACACCTCATTCCAACAGATCTTACCATCTCCATCCATTGACAGGACTTTAACATCCTCAGGATTAGATCTCATCACATCTCTCTCCGCTGAATTCTCCTCACCGTACTCTTCTATCAGTGAATCGACCAGATCCCCGATCTCTCCATACTTCACCTCACCCCTCTCCTGATACATAATTGAAGAATCTCCTGTGACGCTGTCCTCTACCGTTACTATACGGTGATCCTTCATTATTTCAAGCATTGAAGCACCTAGAAGCGATGATTTACCTGCGCCACGAGTACCTGCGAAAAGCACAGACCTGTTGCCATCAACAAGGAATGATATCAGGGCTGCTCCCAGCGAATTTACCATGTTGTTGTCAATAAAGAGCGGAAGAGTCCATGCACGGGATCTATGCCTTCTAAATGCAAAGGCAAGGCCTTCTGGAGAAAGATTCTCCTGTATAACTGCTACACGAGCTCTGCCTCCGGGAACCTCTGCCTCGGTGTCCAGCACGGGATTGGCTTCGTCCAGAGGCCTCCCGGAACGTATTCTGAACCGGGTTGCCCAGGACTCGGCCTCGTCCTTGGTCGGTATAAGATTTGTCTCGCAGTCCTCATAGTCCTGGTGGGATATGTACATCGGAGAGTCTCCTATAGGAGAGTTAATGAAGACGTCCTGAATCTTTGGATCCGCAAGCAACAGCTCGAGAACACCAAGGCCTGAAGTATAACGGTTAAGGATTGAGCTGAGTTCTTCCAGTTCATCGCGCGATAGATCAAGGTTCATCTGATTGGATATGTCTCTAAGCATGTCTTTGCCTATGTTCTCGAAAACCTGGTTCATTCTCTCAGGCCGTGCGAACTCTCCCTCTTCAGGCTGGTGTGATGCCATGTATCTCCTGGCTGCGTCGAGAAGAGTGTATTTCTGCTCTGAAAGATTGAACTCGGGCGGGTTGACATGATATACAGGCCTTGTCTGATCCGGTACTCTGTAAATAGATACTTCAATGCCGTCTCGTACCTCGTAACGGTCTATCTCCTCACCTCTTTCTGGAGGAAGGCTCATGTACTTTGTAAGCATAAAGTTGGGTCTGACCAATGGGTGGAAGAACTCTCTGTATATTTCTCTGTCTCCTATATGGTGGCCAGTGATATACTGTTGTGCTTCCTGTATTAACTGGCATTCCTCCATTCTATCAAGTACAGGATTGACCACGTCCTGTATGAAGTATTTCAGGCAGCGTTGCTCCTCAGGGTAAGCGTTTTCCCTGTCCTGGTTCAAGTGCCTCTTTTTTCTGGTTAGCTTGACGTAAGCACCTATCGGATCTCGGCGCATCTGGTCGAAAACTATCTCCTGTACATCTGGAAGATTCTGGCTGTACGTACTGTCGCATTTATCTGTTTTGATGTCCTGTGAAAGATAGCCCTGTGAGGAAATATCCTGTATAGCCTGTGCTATCTCTCTAAGATATCTTACCTGTTGCTGGTCGTACTCGTAGTCTCTTGACTCCGAGAGAACGACTGAGGATGCATCTGGCACTTCTTGAAGGATGTTGATTACTCGAGACATTACCTGAGGGTAGTCCTCGAGACTTGCTCCGTACATAGAGCCAAGAGTGTTTATCTCCACTGTTCCCGATTCTTCGTCGTAGTCGTAGTCAAAAACTTCTCTATCGGTTACTGCCATACCCAGCATTATTATTGGCGCGTTTCTAAAATAAAAGTGAATGCCTCAGCAAGACATTGTAAATCAGCTTACGGACAGGGTAAACGACTTCAACAGGAGAATCCGTGACCTGGAGGAAAAGGTCAGGAACATCAATGCAAGAGTCAATACTCTCGACGACACACTTCTAAAGAAGACAAAGTCCCTAAGCGACGATATCCAGGACATCAACGACGACATGGAAGAGCTACGGGACAGAATGGCTAACCTGGAGGTAGATATACAGGAGATAAACAGGGAGAAAAGAAAGTTCGTGACCTCCCAGGAACTTGACGAGATCGAAAACTACATGGACCTGATGAACCCTATCAACTCCTCATTCATGACCGAGAAAGAGGTCAAGAAGTTGATTAAAGATCACGGAGATGGGGAAGGCCTTAGTCGTGATGAAATTGAGAGAATTGTTGAAAAGAAGCTTCAGAAAAAGGATTAATTGTTTATAAACCAGAGACCGCATTATATTTGTAGGCGAGCCGTATGGAATTCAAACTGTTTGATAGACTTAAAGACGACGATGGAGACCAACAAGGTAACGACGCAGGTCCGAGCAACGATCTCGGCGGCTCACCAGGCGGATCCCTCGGCGGTAACTCTATTGGAGGCAACAATGTTGAGAGAAGAGTTACAGACATGTTCAACCAGGGATACTCCGAAGAAGAGATTAAAGAGGAGTTGCAGGGCCAGTACTCCGAGACCGAGATAGAGAGAGCTATCAACAACGCAGTGAAGAACTCGGCGACAGGCAGTTCCAATCAGGGAGGCCCTGAACCTATGACACCTTACAGCGGTAACGAAGATCAGGCGGTCAGCCCAATGGATGAAGGCTTCGAAAACGGGCAAGGAGGCAACAATCAAATGGAACAGGAAAACAACCAAGAACAGCAGCAGATGCCACAGCAGAACCAAAGCTTCAACCAAAACAATAATCAGTCTCAACCACAGCCACAGGGACAACAGCAGGTAGGCAATCCTTCAGAAGGCACAGTAGACCCTGAAGTGGAGGCCCTCATCGAAACAATAGTATCTGAGAACTTCCAGAAAGTAGAGCAGAGATTTGACGAAGTATTCGAAGAAATAGATATTCTAGCCGACAAAATGGATGAACTTGAGTCAAGAGTCGAAGAACTGGAAATAAGAGACGACGAAGACCAGCAACAGTTCATCCAGAAAGTAGACGAAATGGAGGATCACATCGACTCATACGAATCCCGTATTGGAGGCCTGGAAAAAGCATTCCAGCAAGTGCTTCCATCCCTTGTAGACAACGTAAGAGATCTTACCAGCCTCGTCCAGGAAATCAAACAGGAGAGAGGGATCGAGACAGATACCAATGTCTCCAGTCAGGATGTAGAAGACGTAGATCTAGAAGACTGGTAGAAAAAGAATTTCTTCAGTAGTCAGCGTTCGTGAAGATCACGACCAGGAGCACAAAGATCAGAGTTAGGATCGGCATTACAACCTGGTCAAACAGATTTCTCCCAGGCCCTACCAATTGAGCGGAAAGGCCTCCTCCATATCCAACAAGTACACCAATGAAGGAGACAATAGCTATAACCCCGGCGAAGATCCATGGAATAGAATACTGATCTCCCATATTCTCCAAATCATAACCTGCAACCGCAAATAGGATCATCAAGGATAAGAGGCCGAAGATACCGAAAGCTATCGCGGAAGCAAAGTGAGTCCACATACCTGCAGGAGCAAAACTGCTTACTCCAATAACCGATAGAAAAGCAAAGGCCAATGCAATAACACCGTTCACCTGGGTCTCTTCGCTGATAACTTCATACTTATTGAGCAGGCCGTAGCTTACTGCAAAGACAAGCAACCATGGAAGAAACACGTTGAAGCCCATTTCCTCCATGGTCAAGATAACCTGCTCAATCACTCCCATGATCAATCACCGTTGCCGAGCACGAAGTCAAGCTTGTCCTCCAGCGAGCTACCTCCATCACCGTCTCCCGATGAAGGCGCAGTCCAGTACATTACAAGGCCTAAAGGTAAAAGCCAGACAAGAGGAGAGTTAAACACAGTATTCAGTACTTGCTGAACGCTGGAGTCAGGTAGCGGTATAACTGCTTCAAGCCCTCCTGTCCTGCCAAAGATTATCAGGCCTGCAATAAGTATCAAACCTGCAAGCGGCTTGGAGTCACTGAGTACATCGCTCCACCCCGCTAATCCTAGAATGGCGCCAAGTCCGATGACCCCCATCATCCCTATTACTATCCGGGCCCAGTACTCTGTGAAGAATGACTGGTACTGCGGGTTATTGGCCAGGAAAAAGGCCAGGAAGAATGCTCCTGCAATCGCCACCACAGGCGGAACACTGGTATCGTCTAGATGCCCTATCTGCCGTACACCAAACAGAAGGACTACGTAAGATACGAGAAAAGGAAGTAGAAGTGTGAAAAAATCTACTCCCTCCAACGTGGTGATCAGAGCAGCGAATCCTGTAGCCACTTAGTTATTCACCTTTCCTCTCCAAGTACTCTTCCAGGTTGCGGTTAAGCAGCCAGAGCTCTCTACCGATAATCATCAATCCCAGCATTACAATCCATGGCTGGACAACATCTCCGAAAGAACTCATGGTAAGGCCTTGAGTCCTTTGAAGCGTCCAAACAGAGACCACTATAGCTCCGAACGATAGGAAAGCTATCAGCAGCTCGTCTAAAATATTTTCAATCTCGTACAGAAATTCGTGGAATCTAATATCCTTATTCATTACCAATTACCTCCTCCTGCACCGGAGTTCCTTCTGCTCATAAACCATTTTGCAGCGAAGCCCGCTACAAAACCAATCGCGGCTACTTCGGGGTAGGCCATCAAATTATTCATTATCGCCTGAGCTGTCAAAGCCATGTTTTTGAAACCTCTTAAACTTACTTTTTGAGGCCTCACTTAAATATCTAAAGCGAAAAGGCTGTCAAGTAAATAAAAAGAATAAGTAGTTTAGCGCTGGCCTTGAGCCCAGTGCGAGTATTGTTCCGCACCTTGCTGGAGCTTTCCTATAACTTGCTGGATTTCTCTTAGGTCCTCAATATCCTGTTGCTGATGCTTTACATCTTGTTCGGTCTTCTGGTAAACATCCTGTAACTCTTCAAGAGCTCTCTCTACTTTACCGATCGCATGATGTATATCTTGAAGCTGTTTCTGAAGCTGTTGAGCGCTTCCTATTTCATTGATATTACGAAGGATTTTCTCAACCTGTTGGTGAACCTCAGCATGAGGTGCATCAAAATCAACTTCACGGAAATAAATCAGGGCTCTGAGCGATCCTCCATCACCTTTCAATTCTTTTAAGGCTTCTGCAAGAGCTTGCTCTGCTTCTTGTTGTTCCTGCATTACCTGCTGTTCAACTTCCTCTTCTCCCTCCAGGTCATTGAGAACCTCTTCGATATCATCCATGAAACTCCCAAGATCAACATCTACGTCTGTAGCCATGTTCCAATTAAAGTAGAGAACGTTTTTATTAGTTATCCAGATTTAGAAGTTCTAAGCGAGTCTAAGTCTGTCAATAGTAGTTGTCAAAGTATTCCTGAATGCTCTGCGAACCCTGCTGTAGCTTCCCAAGTACCTGTTGAATATCTCTTATTTCGGCCTTATCCTGCTTCTGATGACTGGCACTACTGCTCATCTTTTCATAGGCGTCACTCAACTCCTCTAAAGACTTCTCAACTTTTCCAAACAATTGCTGAATATTTTTCATTTCTCTCTGCATTTGATCTGCACTCCCAATATCATTGAGATTAGAAAGAATCTTCTCGACCTGTTGATGTACATCAGCATGCGGTGAATTGAAATCCACTTCTCTAAAGTATATTAAAGCATGAAGAACATCCCTATCATTCATTAGCTCTCTCAAGGCCTCAGCAAGCCTTTCTTCAGCCTCCTTTTTCTCCTGAAATACTTCTTGCTCAATTTCTCTCTCGGATTCAAGATCCGAAATAATATCCTCTATCTCTCTGATGAACTCTGTCTCATCTACGTCAGGCAGCTCAACATCAGGAGATGTATCCGCACCCGTGCCACCAGTGATCACGTTCGTTATCTTGACAATAATATCTTCATTTAGAGGGCCTTGAACTTCTACGAATATATTTACTATCTCCTGAGACACCCGTCCTACTGCAGATGAACTCATGTTTTCAATTGCCGAGATCAACTGTACAACCACAGAGACTTCTAACCGGACATCTTGGCCGTTATCTACGTGGACGACTACTATATCCTCCTGTGAAGAGATATCAAGTTCAAGCAAGTGTATAAGTTGGAAGAAGGCCTTCCGGTTAACGTTCAAGTTCTTATTATCCAGTATCTGTGTCATTTGATTGACGAGTAGTTGGGAGATATCGTAGTACTGCTGGTTAACTACTTTCTCAATCTCTATATTGTTTATCTGGACCATTTTAGGATTGGATTCGACCTTCTGAAAGTACTGCTCCAGCATCTGAATTAATTCAGCATCCATATCACCATCGTAATTCACCATTACCTGCATCATCTGCTGCATAACGTTCTGATCAAAGTCCTGGC
>JBDGSF010000047.1:0-1449 GCA_042217675.1 Candidatus Nanohaloarchaea archaeon
AGTGTTGCTCCGGCAGCGCCTTTCATGAAGTCACGGCGGTTGAGTTCCAACTTTGATGCACCTACTCCTTAATTATCACTCCACCTTTAAAACTCTACCGATGATTTTGTCACTTAGAAGTCACAATCTAATATTTGGTGTCTTTGGATACCGAGTTTTTTATTTAGGCCTTCCGCTATGTAACTCATGCGTATTCAAACCCTGGGAACTGTTCTTTTCCTTACCTTGGTTCTCATGACCGGATCTGCTACGGCTTATGTGAATGAGGGCGGTGCTACTTGTGGCGGTGACGATGGCCAGTGCAAGTGTTCAGGCCTCAGTATTTCCATTCAACAGCCAAGCAGCGGTGCTACAGGCCTTTCCAATCCTGTACACGTTGAAGCCGATATAACTAAGGACAACAACGTAGGCCCTATCTGGGATGTGAAGTACAACGTTGACGGAGGATCCAACATTACTGTTACCAGTACCTGGTTCTCCTCCTCTCAGAATCCTGAGGTCCAGGGAGATATTTCCTCTACTCTTTCCACAGGAACCCACGATCTCTTCATCTACACTGATACGCAGAACTGTTATGCGACCGACACAGTTACTTTCTCGGTAGGGAATCCTACCACAACTAGCGGGCCTACATGTTACAACTCTGTGGACGACGACGGTCATGGAGGTTTTGACTTTACCGATGCAAATCCAGGAGCCTGTGTGAGGCCTGAAGACAAGGCCTATGTTAGTCAATCCTACCTGGATCAGATAGAGGGAGATATCTGGGATACTGATCTCTCGAAGACTATGGGGGGCACGCCTTCATCTGGTTCGATAAGCCTTCAGTTCTCTGAGAAAGTCTTTCAAAACGCTGCAGGGAACTCAGGGGAGGAAAAGTCTGATACAAGCGGTTCGGGCACGATTACAGAGCGCTATGTCTCGGTTTCTAACTCAGAGGGCAATAACTGGGCCTTTGGAAAGCTTAAGTCCTCTTCAGCTTCTATACCTTCTGGAGCAGTTGACCAGGGAGGCCGTATAGTTTTCGGGCCGAATCCTATTAACTCTGACAGCTGTGGCGATTCTGTAAGACAGAGCAGTGAGGAAAGCGGCAATGTTAAGGGGGACACCGCAGGTACTGATGTAAGCACTCCGTGTAGAGCCGATTTTGGCAGGCAGTGGGAGAAGTATGATGTTAGCGATCCTTTCAATGATAAAGGGACTACAGGCATGCAGTGTCGGGATGACCAGGTCAGCTGTAACAATGCAGATGTTTCCTGTACTGATGGCGACAGCACTTATCCGGGTTGTGGCAGTTGCTCAAGCAGTGTAGTTACCACGGCTGACTGCGATTATACCGCAGGAACTACAGGCACGGAATCTGATAGCGGAGGATTTGAACAGGATACTGGCAACTATTTCTGGCAGACAAGTGGAGACGATGCATACAAGATGAAATGTACGGAAGAC
>JBDGSF010000047.1:1549-7523 GCA_042217675.1 Candidatus Nanohaloarchaea archaeon
ACTGTTGATGGTGGCGGTGATACAGGCCTTAATGATCAGGCCGGTACCTTCACTGACTTCACCGCCTACAGTTCCGATTCTTGGGGCGGCACTGATCCGGATGATGGAAAAGTGTGGTGTGGGTATGAGAAGACTATCACTGTTGATGCTGATGGGCCTCGTGCTCTAGGAGATGGTTTTGTTGTTATTCACGGCAGTAGTATTGTTGCTACCTATAATCCTAAGGGCAATGATGCGGTTGGTCAGAAAGTGAGAGTGGTCACTTCTACTGCCTCAGGGTCGAAATCTATCAGTACTAACAGTTATCTGGGCGGTCATGTGCGCGGTTGTTACAATGGTAGAAATGTGTGCCTGAGATATGTTGATTACTACACTTCGACTTCCGGGTGGAGTAACTGGCAGGATGCTGTAAAGAATAAAGAGACTGTATACTATCCTGAGGAAAGCTACTCGGTCTGCAAGATGATTAATTACATCAACGAGAAGAACGGGAACGGCAACGAACTTGTAGACTGTGACTACGAAAGAAGCGGGAATGATATCTCTCCTCTTTCAGAGGCCTGTGGGGATGAAGCTAATGAGGATCTGGTAGCTACTGAAGGCCCAGAGGTAAGAGACTCCAACATGGAGGATCTCCTGGGTTACCAGCAACGCTGCGTTGATTACAGTGATCAGACTGCTGTTGATGGAACCTCTATCACGGCAGGAGCCTGTGTCTACAAAGGCAGGATTTACGCTGAAGGCTCTGTGGTTAATATCGCTGATAAGGCGTTCAAGGAAAATCAGGGTGTTCGCTTTGAGAAAGGCCATGACTCAGCTGATCCAGAGGTCTGCCTGAATATGAATGGGTTTAAAGGAAGTTCAAATGATATAGACGGCGATAATATGGATGAGGACGCTGATGGAGCTCTTGAGGAGAACGGAGGAGAGTGGTACGACCTTGATAGTAGGGAGGCTACAACCTACCTCCAGACGCACTCTGTTGATTCAAATGAATGGCAGACCTGGTGGAGAGACAATCCTGATGACCAGGCAGATCCATCCACCGGAGTCTACAACAGCCTTAACGGGTACGCAGGAAAAGGCTTCGCGATGGAGGATGACTGTCATTCAAGCCTGGACTGTGAGGAAATAGGTACAGGCACAGGGTCTGATGGACCTTTCTACACTAACTTCACTGAAGGAGCTAGAGACGATGACTTCGCCCATAGCATGAACTGGCTGGATGTAAACCTGACAGGATGGAACAACAGGGTTCAGGCAGGAACCAGCTCCGGTAACGCAGGGCCTGGGACAGGCCACGGCGCAGGCAACACCCAGGACCAGGAAACCAGTCTAAGTCTTGGACCTCTGGAGAACAGCCATATAGATCCTGAGGATGATGAATGGAGTATCTCCCCGAACCTTACCTATGTCGTCAACAATAGCGGAGAGTCAATAGCTCCCGGCCAGTGCTACGGCGATTCACGTTCCCAGGGACTGGATCTTAACAAAAGAGATAGGATCTACGCTAACTCCTTTGCAAACGTAAGAGGCCTTTACGATGCTGAGGCCAGCGGAGGAGATCCTGACGGTGTATGGATTGACCCTGACAACAACGTTGTGTCTGCGGAGCGAGGCCATACTTCATGTGACCTGGCTGGGAAGGACTGGGGTTACGGTTACTCGAATCAAGGAGGTCTATCACCATGAACGATAAGGTAAAGATGACGGCGGTAGTAGGACTGGTGCTTGGAGCGGTCTTCCTGAGTTCAAACGCTGCATCCTTTAACTGTATTACAGGTAGCTGTACCGCTTCCGGGGACTACCCAGGGGCTGTAACAGTTGAGTCCAACATCAGTTTTGATTTTAAAGAGAATATTGTTCAGAACGGTCAATCTCAAAACGATCTACAGCAGTGGCCTAGGGCTTGTGGAGATGACCCTAACGAGTACTTGATCCGGGAGCATGCTTCCTCCGGAAGCCTTGGAGACGAGTTCAATCCCAGCCTTACAAGAAACAATATTTACGTCTGCGCGGACAGGCCCTCTGACTGTGCCTACAACGGCAACGTGTACAGCGAAGGCCAGCTGGCGAATGTTTCTACAGCCTCGTCAGTAGAGGAGAGAGGTGAACCGGTGAACGATCCTGAGGTATGCCTTGATCTTGATCCTTCAAGGCCTGGCGGTGAATGGTACGACATGGATAACGGGTACCTGGCGGATTACAGGGTAGGGACTGTTATCGACAGCGGTCAATGGAGCAATCTCTCCGCTTTCAGTGATCCGCGTTACTGGGGGGTAAACCCTGGGACAGATGTTAATTTGAATCAGGAAGGATACTTCAACGACTCTGGTTTCCAGCAGGAATCGATGGGAAGCCTTAAGCCTACGGGTTACGCCACGGAGGATGACTGCCAGTCGGAAAGAGGTGATACTTTGAAGGCGTGTGATGACAGAGGACAGTATGAAAGGCCTCAGGATACTTCGGTCAGTTCATGGTTTAACGCAGGGAACTTCTCCTACAGGCCTGGAAACGCTGATAAACAGGAAGGAGCCCGTCAGGACAACTATGACACAGGCCTGGGATTCAAAGGGGTTCACAACAAGATGCAGGATTCAAGCAACCAGTTCGAGCCAGGAGCCGAAACACAGGAAAACTGGACACAGGTACTTGGCGCAGGTTACAGAGTCTATGAAACTAAGGATTCAACTCCCGGCCCTGATAACTGGTCGCTGACCCAGGATCTGCAGGTCTCAGTCTCGAATACCGGGAAGGCCTATCCCCCGGGTCAGTGCTATTACAGGAGTGGTGTGACTCCGAGAGATGAGACAAATGATACGTATTTGCTTAAATACGACAAGATCTTTGGGAACTCCTATGCTTATACTCGTGATGTTGACGGCGACGGGGTTGTTGAAGGTGTCTGGGAGGATCCGGATGATCTTGCGCCCGGCGGCCACAGTCCCAATGTAAGTACTGCAAGTTTTTCGTGTGACTTGACAGGGCCTGACAAGGGTTACGGCTGGAATACCGATAGCGGTAACCCAGAGGACTGGTATTACAAGAATACCGGTACCAAGACTTATTCCAACAGCAAGGTAGTTATAGGTAATATTGCCTTTGCGGTAAACGATGGCAGCAGCCATGGATGGGAGCAGGAGCCGAACGTCTGCGGTGACGACAACAAGGAGTACCTGCTGGAGGAGCAGGGGAATATTGATAATAGTCTAACTACTACAGGGACCTGGGCCTGTGGTACCACCACAACTGACTGTGTCTCCCGTAATGATGGCGATAACAATGCTATTTACAGCCATATGGAGTACGTGAATACCGGGGAGCCTACAGAGGATTACGGTCGTTACAAGAAGGATGAGGAGGTCTGCTATCTTCAAAGCTATGATCAGTACGGTACCTGGTACGATCAGGATTTCTCAGAGAAGTTCTGCCGTGAAAACACTTTGTACGGTGAGAGAGGTGTAAGATGGATTGATACCAGCTATATCAATAACCATCCTTATGCGGTAGTTGAGGGAGTCGACGACGATGCAAACAAGCTGGCGGTGAAAAGAGGTAACGCAACTATTAACTCGACGCTGGGAGTGGTGACCTCTAACTATGATCATCCGAATATTACTCCTGTGCCAACAGGTTTCAATGTATCTGCTGTAACCTATCGCAATAAGACAGTTACAAAAGGATTCTGTGGCGGCGACGATGGATCAGAGTATATAACAACTCAGGACTGTGTTACCGGACTCTGTGAGACAGATAACTCTGTTGTAGGAGTGGCTAACAGGCCTGGATCATGTATACTTGATGGTGCTCGGTATCCCGAGGTTTCCAGCGATAAAAGAAAGCTGTACGATCCTGGAGACCAGATCAAGTTTGATCTAGGGGCCACGACCAAAACCGTTTCCTGTTTCGGCGGTGCCTGGTACGAGAAATGGCCTATCGTGTTTAGGAAGAATAAGGTGGAAGTGCCTCTAGGAACCACGAGGCTTGCCCAGTTCAAGCTGATAAACGTTGAGTCAGAGGAAAAAACGTTCAACGTGAAGTTGCAGGACGATGGTTTGACGCCGTGGAACAATGCATGGTCCTACTTCTCGCATAAAGAGGCCACAAGATCTGACACGTTCACGGTAAATCTTGAACCAGAGTCCTCTAAAACCTATACAGTGAAGCTGTATGGCGGTAACACTAATGTTGACAGTATAGATCTAACTGTCCGAGCTGAGTCAGAGGATGGGACCTTGAACGGAGAAGACAGTTTCAAAGTCGACGTCACCAGCGAGCCATCGGTTACCCAGTCTTCAACGGATACCGGTGAGGGAGTACCTGGTATAGGCCTTGCGCAAATAATAGTCATGATGATGCTGGCCTCAACGATACAGTTCTTCGCCGCCCGTCCTTAAACTATTTCAAATTTTCTCTTTCTCTCTAATGGTATGAGCGGTGGATGCGTTCCTCTCGAATATAGAATTTGAAGAATTTCTTAGCCACTGCTTTATCGATTTCGACGTGATTTCTATGCATCTAGAGTCAAACAAGGGTGGATGCATTCCATTCAGTTCTTCAACTAGGGACTGATGGGAATGCAGGAAGCCACGACAAGGTTTCAAAGCTTCAAAATCTAAAAACCAATTTCTCCACAGGTGAAGGCCTTTGAGACGCAGCGAACTGTTCGCGACCGTATCGAAGGAGACGGAGACAGGCCTTGAATGCCGCAGCGCCGAACTCATGGTGAAAGCCGGACTTGTGAAGAACTTCGGCTCAGGTACCTGGAGCTACACTCACCTCGGGAAGAAAGTCCTCGACAACATAGAGGAAGTCGTGGGAAGAGAGATGAACTTGGTATCGCAGGAGGTGAAGATGCACCAGCTGCAGACCAGCGAGATCTGGAAACAGTCAGGTAGGTGGGAGAACTTCGAGGGCGACGAGTTCTTCACACTGGAGAACCGGGACGGAAAAGACTTCACGATCGCAGCAACCCACGAAGAGGCAGCCACCGCACTCGCCCAGGACCACATCAACAGCTACAGAGACCTCGACTTAGCCTTCTACCAGATAGGCAGAAAATTCAGAGACGACCACGCAAGGAAAGGCCTCCTCAGAGCAAAGGAATTCATCATGAAAGACGCCTACAGCTTCCACAGAAACCAGGAAGGCCTCAACAGGAAATACAGGGAATTCCTGGAGGCCTACCGCCGGATCTTCCAGCAACTCGGACTGGAGTACAGCGAAGTAGAGGCCGACAACGGAGACATGGGAGGAAATAGAAGCCACGAATTCATCGCTGAATCAGAAGAAGGCAGCGACACCTGCCTGAAATGCGTGAACAAGGCCTGTAACTACGGCACCAAGCAGATGAACGAGGAGAACTGTGGCGAATGCGGCTCCGACCTGGAGAAAGTGAACGGCATCGAGATCGGGCACTGCTTCCAGCTCGGCGACCGCTACACACAGGAAGACGCAATAGGCCTCACATACACCACGGAATCAGGAGAAGAAAAAGAGGTGCTGATGGCCTCCTACGGCATCGGAGTCTCCCGTTTAATTTCAGCGATCATCGAACAGAACAATGACGAAAACGGCATCACGTGGAACGCGACAGTCTCAGCCTACGAGAACGCGGTCATCGTCGCAAGACACGAAGACGAAGTCAGGCAGAAAGCGGAGGAGATCTACAACGCCCTGAGCTCGGAGACCACGTTGTTCTACGATGATGAACAGTCCGTGGGTGAGCAGTTCGCCGAAGCCGATCTCATCGGGATCAACAGGAAGATCATCCTCGGCAACAACTATCTGGAAAACGGCGAGATAGAAATCGAACACAGGAACGGAGACACCAGGAAAGTGGAAGGCCTCGAAGAACTGAAGGAGGTGATAACCTCCTGAAACCTTCTCTCGGAAAAAGGTAAATTAAGCTTGCTGAAGAACGAGGTAATATGAGCCAAGAACTCGGGATCACGGTAAGAAAAGACAGGAAACC
>JBDGSF010000048.1:0-7559 GCA_042217675.1 Candidatus Nanohaloarchaea archaeon
CAGAAAGCTGTTGAATCTACCCTGCCAGACAATAAATGGATTGAGGAGGGTGACAAGATCGTTCTTGCGGTTGCTGATGAGAGGATCACCACTTACATGGAGAAAGCCTCCAAGGACATGGTTGAGAAAGGTTTTATCGATGAGGAGAAAGCTGAGGAGTACAGGTAGAGAATCTCGAGCTACAGGGATAGAGGAGAGCCCTTCAAAACCGGCTGGCTGACCCGGAACACCATGATACCTGTCACTTTTCTGATGCTGGCGCTCTGGAACCAGGGAATCGGCTCACACCCGGTAAGAGGATTCAACCAGGAACAGCTCTCGGAGAAACTGAATCTGGAAAGCTATGAAAGGCCTATAATCATGCTGGTAATCGGATACCCTGAGGAAGAACAGGAGGAGAAATGGCGCAGAGACCCTGAAGAGGTAGTCGACTTCCTGTAGTAAAGCGGTTACTTAAGCAATCGCTGTCAAGTCTTTGCGTGTGAGACATGAATCTCTTTACATGGCCTTGGCATCTCTCCTGGTTCTGACCTCGGTATTTGTTTTTTCACAGCAGAGAACAGGCCTTGACCGTGTAAACGCCTCGTTTTCCGGTAACGAGGATGCCTGGGCAGTTCTGGAGATAGCCGACAACAGCTCTGAAAGAGAGAAAGGCCTTATGTACCGCAGGAATCTTTCAAATCATGAAGGAATGCTTTTTGTATTTCCCGGGGAAGGTGAAAGAGTTTTCTGGATGAAGAACACGTATGTCTCTCTTGATATTATATTTCTGAACTCCAGCAGGCACGTGGTTAATATTGAAACTGCAGTTCCGCAGCCTAACGCTTCGGAGAAGGAATTAAAGCGTTACAGGAGCGAAGGCCCTGCAATGTATGTTGTAGAGGTAAAAGCAGGGTTCGCCGAGAATTACTCAATAAAGAAAGGAGATAAAGTGAGTTGGAATTGATTACAGCTCGATGGATTTGCCGTTTTCGCTGATGAAAACGTCTTCTCCAAGGCTGTAACCTTCTTCTCTGGCGAGCTCCACGTAGTCGCCGAGTTTTTGAATGGTTCCGTGAGAAGGAATAATGTTCTCAGGGTCAAGGAAGTTGATGAAGTCTCTGTGATCCTCCTTGTGGGCGTGGCCCGTGGTGTGGATCCCAGGATAGATCCTGACTCCTTTCTCCTTCATCTTTTCCTCTAACTCGTAACGGTTGGCCTCGTTGACAGGGCTTGGAAT
The DNA here is from genome assembly GCA_042217675.1 of Candidatus Nanohaloarchaea archaeon. Classification (GTDB taxonomy): domain Archaea; phylum Nanohalarchaeota; class Nanosalinia; order Nanosalinales; family Nanosalinaceae; genus Nanohalovita. Next base: position 1,220 of record JBDGSF010000048.1, read on the forward strand.
AACGTTGCTTGAGAAGATGACGTGATCTCCTTCTTCAAAGTCGAAACCGTAGGTTCCGGAGGCCATCTTATCGAGCTGTGCACCTTTCTCTCCCTGGTTTCCTGTCGCTACTACAAGCCATTCATCTCTCTCGTCGTCGACACGTGTCATCAGCTCGTCCACCTCATCAAAGTAGGAGACTACTTCTATCTGATCGGTGTTGATGAGGCCTATTTCCTCAGCTGATTCAACGTACTCTTTGAGAGATCTTCCAACGAACGCGATCTTTCTACGGCCGTTGTTGGCCTCGATTACCGAGTTCAGTCTTCCGATCTGGCTTGAGAATGTTGAGAAGATTACTGCTCCGCCGGCCTTGTAGCAGGAGTTCAGTACGTCCTCGAGTTCGACTCTTACCGATTCCTCGGATCGTGCCCGTCCTGGTTCATCTACGCGGGTGGTGCCTGGGATCATGGCCTTTACTCCTTCTTCTCCGGCCTCTTTCAGTCTTTCGACATCGGTTGTATCTTCAATGACAGGGCTTTGATCGATCTTCATGTCGTTTCCGTATACTACGTAGCCCTCTGGAGTATCCAGGAGGCTCATAGTTGCATCAGGGATTGAGTGGTTGACGTGGGCGAACTCCAGAGTGAAGTTACTTGAAATCTCCATCTCTTCTCCTTTCTCAAGGGTAATCAGCTGGTTGTCCACGTTTTTACGATCGTCTTCGATCATTCTCTCTACGATTTTACCTGTGTAGGGGGTGCTGTAGATCGGTGCGTCGTGACTGCCGGCAAGCTTTGGAATGCCGCCAACGTGGTCAAGGTGTCCGTGACCGATTACAATTCCTACAACGTTTTTATCCAGAATTGGTTCGTCCTCTGGGACTGCACCAATATCTAGACTTTGATTTGTTGTCATTTCATCGACGTGGCCTTCTGCAGAGACAACGCTCTCCATATCGTAGCCCATGTCGAATATAACTACTTCTCCGTTAACTTCAACGGCAGTCATGTTCTTTCCAACTTCTTCATAACCGCCAAGTGTGTAAACTTTCATAAAGTGATTTTCACCTTTTATATGGAAAGAATCTCGATCCAAGTTTTATAAAACGGGTCTGGGCCAGGGCTTTCTTCATGTATATTATTAAGCTTTCATATTCCAGTCGGAACTAGATGTACTCGGAGCAGATCAGGAGCTTACTGGAAGAGAAAAACATCGAGGTAGGAGACAGGATCAGACTCAACGGTAGAGAAGGCCGTTTAATGCCGAAACCGGAGAGCGGCGACCCGGAAATCGTAATTCTCAAACTTGACTCCGGGTACAATATAGGCCTTGAACCGGAGGAAGTTGAACTTGTGGAGAAGAAAGAAGCTGAGGAAAGAAAAAGTAAGGAAGTACAGCACGATGAAGACAAACCGGATATCCTGATTCTACACACGGGCGGAACAATCGCCTCCAGAGTATCGTACGAGGAAGGAGGAGTAAAACCAGCCTTCGACCCTGAAGACCTGCTTGAAATGTACCCGGAACTGGCCGATGAAGTGAATATCCACAGCAAGGTCGTGTCTCAGATGTTCTCGGAGGACATGGAGCCTTCCCACTGGCAGCAGATAGGCGAAAAGATCGATGAAGAAAAAGACAGCTACGATGGAATAATTCTCGGCCACGGAACTGATACAATGGCCTATACAGGAGCAGCTCTCAGCCTCATGCTTCAGAATATTGATACAGGAGTTATGATTGTTGGATCACAGAGAAGCAGCGATAGGCCTTCCAGTGATGCAGCGATGAACATGTACTGTGCTGCAAGGTTTCTGACCCAGACCGATTTCGAGGGCTTTGGCATATGTATGCATGAGACCAGCAATGATGACTACTGCAACATTCTGCCTCCTCACAAAGTCCGGAAGATGCATACTTCCCGGAGAGACGCATTCTCCGCTATAAATGAAAAGCCGTTGGGCCGCGTTAATTATGATACAGGCGAGGTGGAGGCAGACTTCAACTCTTCAAACAGTGAATACCAGAAGAGTATAGGCTTGAATGAGAATGTAGGGTTCCTCAAGGCGAGGCCTGGAATCGATGTAGAGGAAATAGATTTCCTGATAGAGCAGGACTATGATGGCGTGGTCATAGAGGGAACAGGTCTAGGCCATTTACCGGTTAATGTGCTTGACAGTGAGACAGAGCACCACGAGGAAATCCTGGAGAAACTTGAGGAGCTGACCGATGACGCACTAGTCGTTATGGCCTCGCAGTGTATCCATGGCAGGATAGATATGGATGTCTACGATACAGGCCTGAAGATTCAGGATGCAGGAGTCTTACCGGCGGAGGACATGCATCCGGAGCTGGCCTATGTCAAGTTGATGTGGGTCTTGGCTAATTCTGAAAACCCTGAAGAAGATTTCAACAGTGATTTCGTGGGAGAAGTAACTATGCGGTCGATGTATGATGAGTGACAGAGATATGCTTGACGAATTCGACAAGAAGGCGAAGAAGTTCCTGGAAAGAGGGAAAAAGGAGAGAGTTTTTGATATACTAAGAGAGTTTGCACTGGTAGTTTCATACGATAATGGAACGGAACTGGATAACCCGAAGCGGTTTATGAATCAGCGAGGGTTCGACGATATAGAGATAGATGACTTCACGGAGTACCAGGTTGCAAAATCAATGATCAGAGATGAAGTAAAGAGGTCGGCGTAATGAATAACCTCTATGGTGTAACAGGGATGCCTCTTTCCGGTAAATCCGAGGCCGCTGAAATCCTGAGGGAAAACGGTTTTGCGACTCTGGAAATGGGGGATGTGGTGAGAATAGAGAAAAAGGAGAGAAACCTGGATAGGACTGAGGAAAGCTTTGTAGAGGCCATGAGAGAAAAGCATGGTAAAGATGCTATCGCAAGACTTTCACTTCCATACTTTGAGAAGGTAATGGATGAGAAGGAAAAAATAGCTATCATGGGCCTGCGTTCACTGGAGGAAAAACACTACTTTGAAGACGAACTGGATACAGAGATAGATATAATCTCTATCTGGGCCTCTCCCGAGACAAGAGAGGAGAGGAGAAAGAAACGAGGAAGAGAAGATGACGAGGAATCTCTTTATTCACGCGATGCAAGAGAAATAGATTACGGTATAGGAGGCCTTATAGCCAAAAGCGATTACCTCATCAAAAATAATGGTTCTCTTGAAGATTTCAGGGAAAAGGTGACTGATATTGTCAATTAACTATAATGAGCTAGGGTTTAAATGCGGGATAGAGATACATCAGCAGCTTGCAACAGATACAAAACTCTTCTGCGACTGTCCTGTTGACCTTGAAGACGAATCCGATGATTACAGGATAAGCAGATACCTCAGAGCAGTTGAGGGAGAGACAGGGGAAAAAGACGAGGCCGCAGAAGTTGCCGCAGAGCAGTCCCGACAGTATGTCTACAAGTACTATGAGAGAAACAACTGTTTGGTCGAGCTGGATGAAGAGCCTCCTCACAGCATGAACGAGGAAGCGCTTGAAACAGTCTTGACTTTTGCCAGAATGGTGGATGCGGAAATCCCTGAGGAGATACAGGTAATGCGTAAAATGGTGGTCGATGGCTCTAATACCTCGGGATTCCAGAGAACAGCAATGATAGGTCTTGAAGGCAGGCTTGAGACTGAAACAGGAGAGGTAAATATAGATGACATAGAGCTGGAGGAAGAATCCGCAGGTATACATAAGAGAGATCAAGATAAGGCCTTATACGACCTTAACAGGCTTGGTGTTCCTCTGATAGAGGTAGGGACGGATGCTTCGATTGAAAATCCTCAGCACGCTAAAGAGGTAGCCAAGAAAATAGGGATGCTCCTCAGATCCACGGGAAAAGCCAGAAGAGGCCTTGGAACTATTAGACAGGATGTCAATGTATCTATCGAGGACGGAGCCAGGGTAGAAATTAAGGGGTTTCAGGACGTTGAGAATATAGATAAGGTTATTGAAAACGAGGTAAAGAGACAGAAGAACCTGGTAGAGATAGGAAACAACCTGGAGGAAAAGAATGTAGAGATACAGGAGTCAACACCTCTGTTTGAGGATACGGAGAACCAGATTATCTCCACGGTACTGGATAACGACGGTGCGGTCTACGCATTGAAGCTTCCGGAGCTGACAGGTAAGATGAAACAGAAGATATCAGGAGAAAGATACCTTGCTCAGGAACTAGTCGACTACGCAAAATCCAGAGGAGTACAGGGAATACTGCACACCGACGAAAACCTGGAAAACTACGGCCTGAAAGAAGAGTTCTCCACAGCCGCAGAAAAAATCGGTAAAGAAGAGAAAGATGTCTTAGCAGTAATTGCCGCTGAAGAAGAGAAAGCAGAGGCTGCTGCCGAAGCAGTCAAAAACAGAGCAGAACAGTTATACCGTTCAGAAATCCCGGAAGAGACGAGAGCCGCAGAACAGGACCTAACAACCTCATACTCAAGGCCTCTGCCAGGAAGCGCAAGAATGTATCCTGAAACAGATATAACTCCTGTCAACATATCTGAAGAAAGAATTGAGGAAATCGATCAAAATCTTCCGGATACCCTGGAGGAAAGAAAAGAGAAGTACTCCCGGGAGATAGGCAGCGAACTGGCCTCACAGATAGTGAACTCCGAAAGACTTGGCATGTTTGAAAAATTCAGGGAAGACTATAACAGTCGCCTGGTCGCAAACTTCTTCACCAACATCTACTCCTCTCTCCAAAATAAAGTAGAGATGGAGAAATTGGGAGAAAACCAACTCAGGAAAATCCTGGAGGCCCTAAATGAGGAAAGAATATCAGAAGAAGATCTTGAGGAGCTGGTGTCTCGTTACAACGATAATGAAGACTCTCTTGAAAACATTGTAGAAGAGATTGAGGAGGAGAAAACCTCTGAAGAGGAGATCAGGAAAGTGGTTAAACAGGTAGTAGAGGAGAACAAGGAGATGATACGGGAGCAGGGAGAACGAGCCCAGGGCGCCTTGATGGGCCAAGTAATGTCTCAGGTAGAGGCCAGCGGAGGAACAGTCTCCGGTATCTTACAGGAGGAAATGGAGAAGGTCGAAGAGTAAGGCCTCCAAGAAATTATTTTTTTGATCTGTGTCTGGCAACAGGCAGTCTTATAATTTTTTGTACATGTCTATGAAAATAGGTGAGAACTTTTTATGACAGGTTTAGGAGGACAGCCAATCTTCGTAATGTCGGAAGACGCGGAACGACAAACCGGTGAAGACGCACAGCAAAACAATATCGAAGCATGCAAAACAGTATCCAGCGCCGTAAGAACTACTCTAGGCCCTAAAGGAATGGATAAGATGATGGTCGACAGCGTAGGAGACCTGGTAGTGACTAATGACGGCGTAACAATACTTGAAGAGATGGATTTAGAGCATCCGGCTGCAAAAATGATGGTAGAAGTCGCCCAGACACAGGAAGAAGAAGTCGGCGATGGAACCACAACAGCAGTAGTGCTGGCAGGAGAACTGCTTAAACAGGCTGAAAGCCTTCTAGACCAGGAAATACACCCAACGATAATAACAAAAGGATACAGAAAGGCTCGGGAGAAATCCACAGAAGTCCTTGAAGATATATCCGAAGAAGTATCGCTAGAGGATGACGACAGGCTTGAAAAAGTAGCAATGACCTCCATGACAGGTAAATCCGCCGAAACAGCTAGAGATTACCTTGCAGAGATAGCTGTAGAGGCCATAAAACAGGTAGCGGAAGAAAAAGAGGACGAGTTCGTTATCGACAGAGACATGATAAAGATAGAGAAGAACCAGGGAGGAACAGTAGAAGACACAGAACTAGTCCAGGGCGTAATCCTTGACAAAGATAGAGTTCACTCGGGAATGCCTACGAAAGTTGAAGATGCGAACATCGCGCTGCTTAGCTCCGCAATTGAGGTCAAAGAGACAGAGACTGACGCAGAGATAAATATCTCTGATCCAGGCCAGATGAAGAACTTTGTTGAGCAGGAAGAAGAACAACTCAAGGAAATGGTCGAAGCCATCGAAGACGCAGGAGCGGACGTAGTCCTATGTCAGAAAGGGATTGACGACATCGCACAGCACTACCTCGCCAAGAAAGGAATCACGGCAATCAGGAGAGTATCCACAAAAGACATCGAAAAACTTTCAAGAGCCACAGGCGCGAACATAGTAACCAATATAGAAGACATCCAGGCCTCTGATCTTGGAAAAGCAGGGACTGTAGAGGAGAAAAACATTGGAGGCGACTCAATGACCTTTGTACAGGACAACCCAGAAGCTAAATCCGTCTCAATCCTTATCAGAGGAGGAACAGAACACGTAGTCGACGAAATCGAAAGAGCAATGGAAGACGCAATCGGCGGAG
>JBDGSF010000049.1:0-9945 GCA_042217675.1 Candidatus Nanohaloarchaea archaeon
AGGTTTTTCAGGAATTCCGGGTTTTTGTAGATGTTCTGTTTTCTATGGTTTCTCTGTTTCCTGGCGTTTTCGTCGTACTCGTTTATTGTGTAGCCGAAGGGGTCGACTCCTACATCGGTTTCCATTCTCTCGCTTAATGGGGGAAGAGGGGTGGTGGAGATGTGAGGGTTTATTCTTCCGATGTTGAAGAGCGGGCCGTTGTTTCCTCGTCTTTCTACTTCTTTCTTGAAGGCCCCTAGTTCCTGAAGATATTCTGTGAAGTAATCTTGAACGGTGTCGTAGCCGTATCCTTCTCTCCCGGATTTCTGTGCTGAAGCATACCCGGCGTTCATGTCGCTGTGAAGCGTGACATCGATTCCCAGTTGATCTATTGTGGAAATCATTTCCTCTCTCTCAATTGTGAATGTAGAGGGCGTGGTGATCTGGAGTTCCATTACTTTTCCTCCTATCTGGGCCGCGTAGCCAATTCTCTGATCCAGAGGGGTAGGTACTTCTCCTACATCCATCGCCGAGGAGTTTCCTATGACGTAGTTGAGATCGGAGAATCCCTCCTCTTCTTCATCTTCTGAACCAAATCTCTCTTTCAAAGAATCCAGTATAAAGGCCATGTTCCTTTTTTACACCCTGTGCATCCCGTTATCCAGTTTTATATTGACGTAGAATCCCTTCATTTCGCCTTCAACCGCTCCGTACGCTGAACCTGTATCGATCTCGTAGTCATCTGTTTCTCCAAGGAACTTCCGGAGCTTCTCCTCGACACCGCTGTAGAATTCATGGCTTTCCTCTTCTTCCTGCGAGAAATCAGTGTCCAGTACTTCGTCTATAGCCTCCACGTATTCTTCTTTAAGAACTGAGATACTGTCCAGGCCGTCCTCTACTCTTCTTATCTTGGATGAAACCTCTAAAGGTACTTCGCCCTCCACTTTGTTTTCAATTGCTTCCCTGAGATCTCTTACGCGCATCCCTTCCTCTTCACGGGCTTCTTTCAGTTCGTCTCCTTCCTCGGTTGAGAACTCTCCTGTGTAATCATCCATTAACTCCTCGAAACGGTTGTCCTGTTTTTCGATTTTCTCCTTGAATATGCCTTCGAACACGAACTTGTCAACCAGGGCCGGGAATACGAAAAGCACCGCTGTTGAAGGCCCGTTCTGCGTTTGTTGAGGTTGTTCGCCGGTAGAAAGATTGACGTGAACCGCGTGGATATAGGCTATTCTGTAATGAGTTATCTCATCCTCGTCGTCCGTCTCAACTACTTCATCACCGTCGCTTTTCAGGCCTTTGTATCCTATGAACTCCAGGTTTCTCTCCATTGCCGCGTAACCGTTTATGGCGTAGTGCTTGGTCATTTCGTCGTAGTAATCGCTTCTTTCCTTCTGATCTATCATCATCATGTCCTGGACGTAGGGCTGTAGCCATTCTCTTGTCTCTTCTATCGCTCTCTCCACTCTGTTAAGTTCGCCTTTAAGTTCGTCAAGCCTTTTCTTGACCTCGCTTCCGTACAGGTCTTTCCAGTCCTCATACATCTTGTACTTCTTCTTCAGGATAGCCTTTTCGTTGGAGGGAAGGCCGCCTAGTTTGTTGCCTTCTTCAAGATCCTCTACAGACTCCATTTCATTGAAGTCTGCGACTATAGAAGGGTAGATGTTTCTCTCCTGAAGGGTTTTCATCGCAGCCTCTCCTCCCTGCTGGGATCCTGCATTGGCGCCGTCTACCAGCTCGATGAAGTCAGACTTTAACTGGGTTTCATCCTTCGCCTTTATGGCCTCTACCCGAGATCTAAGCTTTCTTATATCGTGTTCCAGCATGTGTTTCTCTTTTCTTAACCTGCTTATGCTCTGCATCTTTTCCTGTACATTCTGCTCGGCCTCCTGCCTTCTCTGCCTGAAAGACTGATGCAGCTGGTTCTGAGGAGAAATGAACAGTTTTTCCTCAGTTTTATGAACTTCGTACCCCATATCATCGAAGATGCCTGGGGCTCCTGTCACTACGTCGTAGGGCGCTCCGCTACTGCCTGAGGAAACTTTAAGATGGTAAAGTGGATCTCCCATTATCTCTCTAAGGAAATCGGTTTCAACTTCTTCCTCTACATCTCTCAGCGATAGTATATCTCCTGATTCAACATCGCTGTCTATCGGAGAATCTCCGTTCACTTCAAAAGTGTATCCAAACTTTGGTTTATCTTCGTCGCCCACAGGAAACACAATGGGGAAATTTCTACTTAAAATCTGGAGTTCTGTAAACAAGTTAAATTATTGACTGAGAAACAAGAACTTGAAGTGACCGGAAGATGGATACACCTCTACTCAAGAGAAGGCTGAACCCTATCCTGTTAATCTCAACTGTTCTAACCCTGGCCTTAATAGCTGGTATGTCCGTAGTATACCAAGACCAGCTTAACAATCTGGTATCCAGCAAGAAAGACCTCAAACAGAAACTTGAGGACAGAAAACAGAAGATAAACCAGCTTCAAACCCAGAAAGAAAGACTACAGGAGAGAGCCTCTACACTAAACAGCACCACAGACCGGCTTTATGAGATAATAAGGGAGAAAAACAATACTATACAGGAAAAGAAAAACACTATACAGTCGCTGAGAAACAAGATAGAAGGCCTTAATTCCAAAATAGAGTCCAAGAAAGAAGAGATAGAGCAGCTTAATATCACTATCTCAGAGCTAGAGAACAAGACAGAAAACCTTACAGCCGATATAGAGACAATCTGCGAAGGAGACAGCAATCTGACTCAAAACAGCGAAGAAATCTGCGAAAGCCACGATTTCCAATGAGAATTGAGGACCTACTGAAACAGTTAAAAAGAGAATTTGTAAAGGTAAACATCATCCAGGCCAGTCTCGACACTCTTCTGTTCTTCCTGCTGTCGAACCTAGGCCTTTTCTTCGTATCGATCCAGATATTCGGCAATATAAGCAACATACAGGTTCTAACAGTATTCAGCTTCCTGATATTCGCACTTGATCTCTACTGGAGAACCCAGAACTACCGCCTGGAAATATACGAGGAGAAAAACCCGGAGCTGAGAGAAGTCCTGAGAACCGCTCGCGATAACCTCGACCAGAGAAACGTGGCCTCACAGGCCCTTTTCGACGAAGTAATGGACAGAGCTCGTTCAGTAACCTCCGAAAGCATCATACCCAGCAAAGTCATAATACAGAAAATTCTTGCAGTAGGCATTCTATCTTTTCTCACCGTGATCTCCGGAGTAGCAGATCTCAACCTTCAAGACGACACAAGAGAAATATTCTCGAGACTGGGCGATACCTCTTCAGCAGGGAACGGGAACTTCACACTAGGCAACTCCTCCAGAATCAAAATTAAAGACTTAAACACGAGCTACGACACTGCAAACATCAGCTTCAACATAAAAGGAGAAGGAAACAGTTCAGAACCCAAAATAAGGCCTTATTCCTCCAAAGAAAACATTCAATACGAGGCCTCGACCGAAGGCCTTGGAGAAGACGCCGAGTTAGCTCGAAAGTACAGTACAGAGATCAAAAAGTTCGAGTAAAGAGCTCTTTTAGAAATTTAAATAGATCGGGACCCCATACTTGTCCCATGCAGATATCGGACCTGGATGAAGCAGGAAAGTACAATAAAGCCTCGGAGAAACTTACTGAAATCAAGGAAGAAGTCGGCAAAGTAATTGTTGGCCAGGAAGAGATAATTGAAAACGTTTTAATATCAGTTCTATGCGATGGAAACGTTCTGCTTGAATCAAACCCTGGAATGGGAAAGACAAAGATGATACACACCCTCTCGAAAGTAATGGGTCTCGACTTCTCACGTATACAGAACACGCCAGACCTGATGCCTTCAGATATAACCGGGACACATATCATTGATGAGTCATCAGGCGAAACAGAGTTCCTCTTCCAGCGCGGCCCTATCTTCGCAAACATGATCCTCGCAGACGAAATAAACAGGGCCACGCCAAAAACACAGTCGGCCCTTCTCGAAGCAATGCAGGAGAAACAGGTAACCGTAGGAAACCAGAGCTACGACCTTGAAAGCCCTTTCTTCGTAATGGCCACACAGAACCCTATAGAACAAGAAGGAACCTATCCTCTTCCAGAGGCCCAGAAAGACCGATTTATGATGAAACTGGAGCTGGACTACCCGGAGAAAGGAGAAGAGCAGAAGATAGTCGAAAGATTCACTTCAGAACTTGACTACGAACCAGACCTGAGAAAAGTTATCTCAAAACCTTCTCTGATAAGGCTGCAGGAGTTCACCCGCCAAGTACCGATCGCCGACGACATAAAAGAAAGAGCAATCAATATAGTGACTTCTACAAGAGACCACGAAGACCTGGACTACGGTGCATCTCCAAGGGCCTCAATGAATATCGTGCTGGCGGCTAAAGGCCGTGCACTGATCAAAGGCCGCAATCACGTATCAGCGTCAGATATCAACGCTGTTGCAAAACCTGTTCTAAGACACAGAATTGGATTAAGCTTCCAGGCCGAGAAGAAAGGTAAAGACGAGGACAAGGTCATAAAGGAAATCGTGCACTCATTATGATAGACATAGAGTTCCTTGACGAGCTGCAGAACTTTCAGCTCGCACTAAGCAAGCACTCTGAGGAGAGAAGTCAAGGAGAGCAGTCCAGCGGTTTCACTGGAAGCGGAATGATCTTCAAGGATCACAAACAGTACGCTCCAGGCGACGACATCCGAAGAATCGACTGGAAGGCCTACGCCAGAACCAACGACTACTTTGTAAAGCGTTTTGAAGAAGAGAAAAACCTGACAATCCATATTCTTCTTGACAGAAGTAGTTCAATGGATTACGGCACGCCTACCAAGTACGACTACGGAGGGAAAATAGGCATGGCCGTAGCCGACATGGCAATGAATACAAACGACAGGTTCAGGTTCTCTGTTTTCTCCGAGACCATAACCGATATATCTGCAGGAAGAAGGAACAGCAACCTACCTGAGATCATCGACACTCTAAACGAGCTGAGAAAGACTCCGGAAAGCAAGGTTGAAAGATGCCTCACCGAGTACGCCAACCGAATCAAAAACAAGTCAGCTGTAGTAATTATATCGGACTTTCTCACAGATCTTGACGAAATAGAATCAGGAGTTGAAGGCCTGAAAGACACCGATGTCGTGCTTGTGAATGTTCTGGATGAAGAAGAAATTGATCCAAGCTTCGAAGGAGACACAATTCTGAAAGACCCGGAATCCGAGTCCAAACTTAGAACCTACCTCTCCCAGAGAACAAAGAAACAGTATCAGGAAGAGCTGGAAAGCCACCAGACCCAGATAAGAGAGATCGCAAACAGCCAAGGAGCGAAATACGTACCTGTATCAACCGGAGACGACATATTCGAATCACTTCTAGAAGTTTGGCGCGCAGTCAACCAGTAAAAAAGCTTTACAACCTCATCATACACCATGGAACTCAAAGGATTCCAGACCGTTGACAGCAAACCAGGGCTCTACCACCCAGGGCTAGACTCACTGATTATTTCAGATATACATCTAGGCCTGGAAAGCAGTATGACAAGTAGGGGAAGTTACGTACCTCGGTTCCAGCTCGAAGAGATCAAGGAAGACATCAGAGAGATGAAAGACGAAACCTGTGCAGAGAGAATACTTGTCAACGGAGATCTGAAAAACGAGTTTACCACAAGCTACTCCGAGAAAAAGGAGATAAGCGACTTACTGGAATTCCTTAAAGAAGAGTTTGAAGACGTTATCTTAGTCAAGGGAAACCACGACACCATGATAGAAGAAACAGTAGAGGAACAGGGATTAAGGCTTCTGGACAGCTACAGAGAAGACGGAGTACTATTCGCACATGGCCATGAGGAAATCGAAGAAGAGTTTGAAACAGTAGTTATAGGCCATGAACATCCTGCACTGGCTCTGGAGGATGAAATCGGTACCAGGGAAAAAGTCAACTGCTTCCTGTACGGAGAAACAGAGAAAGGAAAAAGCATTGTAGTACTGCCTGCGTTCTCCAAGATATCGAATGGGACAAATGTTAACGAAGTACCATCCAGAGAACTTCTATCCCCCGTACTGAGAAACAGGATCGACAAGTCAACTCTTAAAGCCGTAGCAGTTGACAGAGAGGCCGGGATATTCAAGTTCCCCGAACTAGGTCAGATATAGCCTCTATCTCCTAAAACAACGGTCGAGAGAACCGTAAGGGAGACAACAGCGGCTGCAAGGAAGGAAGCATTAATACTCCAGACAGAAGCCACTGCACCAGCCAATGTAGGGCCTAAAGCTGTTCCCGCATGCTTGAAGAACTCCAGGAAACTTGTTAACTCGCTTTCCACATCATCAGGAACCCTCTCATCGTATATGGCGTGGATAACTGGAGACATGCCGCTGGAAAGAGTTCTGGCAACAAGCACGAGGCCTCCTATAACTGCAAGACCTGATACAAAGTTCATCACTACAAGAACCGGTGTCAAGGCAATAGCAAGAAGAGAAAGCACCTTCATCCGGCCTCTGGAATCCGCTACTTCTCCAAAGATAAACTGGAAAGATTTAGGAACCGCAGCGATTCCGAAGATCAAACCCATTAATGGAAGGCCTGCATCCATTTTATCCAGCAGCAGAGGTATGGAAAGCCAGTAAAACGAGAAAATAATGGAGTAAAGGAAAATCAGGAGGTAAGGAAGCCGGAGCCTCTCCCAGTTGCTCTTAAGGTCAGACCATTCCTCGCTGTAAGTACTCCTGTGGAAAAGATCCTCAACAGACCCTTCAAGCCTTCCGAACCCGGTGTCAAGGCCTATATAGGAGTAGAAAATCGCCAGGGCAAGAAGCGCTGTAAACATCCAGAGGCCGAAAGTAAGGCCGAACCCGTACGATGCCAGAAGATAGCCTCCTATCACAGGCCCTATTATATACGCAAGATTAACCCCTAGAAGAAATACCGAAACCGATTCCGACTCTACTTCGTCGTCGGAGGCCTGAAGTGAAAGACTCCAGCCCCCGTTCCATACCAGAGATTTCACAACTCCTTCCAATGTTTTTCCAAGAACTATGAAAGGAGCTGCCGCGGTAAAGTAGAGTAAAGGCGGTAGGGCTGCCGCTGCGAACCCCGTGAAAATAACTATTCTCTCACCGGAACGCTGGACCAGGTTTCCAACCGGTATATCTGTTATTAACGGTATTAAAGCCGGTAAAGAAGTGACAACACCTACCAGGAATACGTTCTCGATATGCCGTTCTATGAAAATTGGCAGAAAGTTCCATACAGTAGCACGTCCTATCCATGAAACAAGGAAAACCAGCGACAGATACTTGGCTATCTCCGGTATCTTATCCAGATCCATTTCTCAAGAAAAAATACTGGACTAGTAAGTTATAAACTGTTCCTCATCCTCGTCATCTTCCTCACTTTCTTCCCTCCCCTCACGTTCTCTTTCCTTCTTCTCAAGCTCCTTCTTAGCCTTCTCCTTTAACTCCTGATATCTCTGCTCCGCAGCCGATACCGAATCCGTACCAGCTTCCTCCTTCTTCAACTTGTTGTAACGTTCCTCACTGGACTCTTCCTCGGAAGAAGCAGCCTCCAGAAGCTCATTCGTCATCTTTATCTCCTCCAACCCTTGGAATCTTTTTCAGGACAGATGCAAAGTCCGAGACGGTTTCAGAAGAAGACTCCACATTATGAGCTGTTCTCTCAAAGGATTCAACCGACTCCTCACCTACCTCTATAATCCTGTTAAGCCGGTAAAACAGCAGAATCGCCAGCAAAATCAAAGGTACTTTAAGTATCTGAATAAGAAGGTCAATGCTTTCCTTTTCGATAACAAGGCCCGTCATAACTGGACATTACCTCTTCCTGATTTTATATCTACCGGCAAGAAGGCCTTGATACTCTCAATCAAATACTCAGAAAGACCCTTACCTGGCCGGATGCCTTCTAAACCGGAAAAGGTTACCATTAAAAGAATCTCAGACCAACCATTTACGTGATAAAATGGTAGAAGTACCCGAAGACGTCGAAGTATCAGAACTTCCTTTCACTCATGCAAGGATCAAAAGAATGGTAAGAGACAAAGCTGCAGAAGGCCAGTACGTACGTTCAAACGTTTACTACGGCCTCAACATGCTACTAGGAGAGATCGCAGAAGAGATCATCGACAACATGATGGAAACAGACGCAGCATACGTAGAGAAACACCACCTCGACAACGCCGCAAGAAAATACGAGAAAGTAGAAAACATAATCAAGGAAAAGGAAAGAGTCAGCAGAAAACTCGAGGCCCTATCAGCGGATGTAGAGAAACTATCCCGAGAAGTACAACAGGCCGACCACTAGACACCTCACTTTCCCCCTCTATTTTTTACCAGGCCAAAAAAAGGGTTTTTCTCCTCAGAAGAGTTTTTGAAGATTATAACACCGTAATAACTTATGCGGTTTGAAGTAGAGGTAGTCAGCGAAGAACTTCTTCCGGCTGTAAGAAGCATGATAGCCGACCAGCTGAAGCAGGAGTACGGGCTGAAACAGTCAGAGATAGCAGAAAAACTGGAAGTAACCCAACCCGCGGTCTCCCAGTACCTCAGTAACTCCCGCGCCAACCAAAAAATTATAGAAAGACTTGAAGAAGACCCTCAGATCGGCATGTTGATCAGGGACGCAGCATCAAAAGCAGCAAGAGACAAGGCCTTCGCCGAAGAAGTATCAGAGATAATCAAGAATGTGAGAGATAAAGGGATAATGAAGGAAGAATTCAGGAACACTTACAGGGTTTTCTAGGTGAAGCCCTGGAAAGCTTCCTCAGCTTTCTCCTCTTCCTCCTTGAAGAACCCCTTCACTCTTTCTATATAACCTTCTACAGGCTCCGTCGAAAACTCGTAGTCGCCAAGACCTACGCCGTCAAGTTCAAGGCCTTCCAGCGCTGACAGATCGAAAACGTATTCATCGTTCCAGTAGAAGTATCCGACTGCTCCGCCTCCTCCAAGCACTAGAACCAGGAGGAAGCCAAAGATCAACTTGTTTCTCTGAGCTGTTTTGTACTCGGTTCTTACCTGTTCAAAGCCCTGACTGGCCTGGGAGAACTCGGAATCAACTCCTTCAAGAAGGCTTTCAGCCCTGTAGTAACGGCCCTTATCGATAGCTTCTTCAGCCTTATTCATCGTCTTGTTCAAGTCAGAAAACTTGTTCTCCAGCTTTTCCTGTCTCTCACCAGACACCTTGGCCATGAGCTCGGAGACATTAGATCTCAACTCCTTAAACCTTGAGTACTTCCTCTCAAACATCGACGAGATATTCTCCCTCTGATCAGAGTTAGCCTCTACAACAAGATCAAAACTCTTCGAAATATCAGGATTACTGGCGTTCAAAGAGACAGAATGCCTTCCAAGATCCGACTCCGAAGTATCCACAGTAAAGCTGACAGAACTATTCTCACCAGGCATCAACCCACTAACAATACTGGTATGATTCGAAAAACCCGTCTCCAAGTTAAAAGTTAAAGAAGGAATCAAAAGCTCACCAGTATTCCTAACAGAGAACTCAAAAGTCTTCGAACTCCCCGCAGTCACATAAACAGTCTCCAAACCAGAGACAGAGGCCTTCGGCTCAGCATCAGGCCGGAACTCAAACTCCAGAGAAGCACTTTCACTCCAGCGACCAGCCTCATCACGAACCCACACATACAACGTATGACTTCCCGAATCAAGGCCTGAAGTATCAACAGTGAAACTACCGTTAACACTCAACTTCTCATTATCCGTATCAAGACTGGAGTCATCAACCTGATAGATCAAATCAGTAACTTCAGAAGCCGAATCAGAATAATCATAACTAACCTCGAAATCACTGTTGAAAACACTGACAACAGTGCTCAAATTACTTACCTCAGGCTTAGTATAATCAAAAGTATACTCAAACTCCTTCGAAACACTGTTCCCCGCAGCATCAGTCATAATCACTTCAAGAGTAGTCTGAGTATTCC
>JBDGSF010000005.1:0-10498 GCA_042217675.1 Candidatus Nanohaloarchaea archaeon
TTCGTTAATCCGGTTCTCGACTCTCTATTCCAGGTTTTCTCTGACTTCTTCGATGGTTGAGGCGTTGAGAAACTCTTCGGTGGAGGCCTTTGCTGTTTCTTTTACTTTCTTTTTTACTCTTGGTATCATTGCTGAGGACATGCTGAGTTCGTCGAGACCGAGGCCTACAAGAAGTTCTGTTAGTTCAGGGTTTCCGGCCATTTCTCCGCACATTCCGATCCAGGCATCGTTTTCATGGCCTTTTTCCACGGTTTCTTTGATTGATCGGATTACTGCGGGATGCAGAGGGTTCTGAAGTTTTGCTACCTCGCTGTCTGTTCTTGATGCAGCCATCGTGTACTGTGTGAGGTCGTTAGTGCCGATGCTGAGGAAGTCGGCTCTTTTAGCGAGTTCTCCGGCCATCTGGCTGTGAGCTATCCCGGTAGGACACCCGGTTACTGCTACGATCTTCATGAAGAAAGAATTAGGAGGACGTAGAATTTAAGCTTTACTTATCCGCCAGTTCAAGCAGCCTTGATCTCAGTTTTTCAGGGCCTCCGATCCTCTCATCTGCATTCTCCGGAGCTTCTTCCCTGTCCGAGTGATTGTATCCGATGCTGTAGATCCCTGCATTTTTAGCTGACTTCACTCCGGCCTCGGTATCATCTACAGCTACCGATTCAGAGGGTTCTGCTCCAGCTCTTTCAACAGCCTTTCTATATGTTTCAGGTTCAGGCTTTCCATTCCCTTCCACGTCACCTGCGCCTACTACAGAGCCAAAATCAAGGTTAAATCTTTCAACCACAAGATCAGGCCAGTAAGAACCTGTAGCCAACCCGATCAGAAGGCCTCTATCCCTCAGCTCCTCTGTCAGAGACTTGAATCCTTTCATTAGCTCGGCTTTCTCAAGGTAGATCTCCTCAGCCCTGTTCTCGTACATCTCATAGAACTCTTCTTGGGTTAAGTCGACATCGTATCGTTCTGAAAGTTTTTCATAGGTGTTGGTTATGCTCAGGCCTTCGTAGTTCCGGACCTCTACTTCGGTACCTGCCGTCTCCCTGAACATCTCCTCCTCGGCCCTGTTCCAGTGCTTTTCGGAGTCCACTATTACACCATCCAGATCGAAAATTACTGCTTCCATAACCCCGTCTTTATCTTACCTGAATAAAAGCTTCCTACACACCTAATCCTCCAGTTTTAAATAGCTGGAAGAAGCTAATTAACTGTATGAGAAAGTTCCTATTCCTTTTTGCTTTCATCTCCATGATTTCTCTGACCACAGCTTTTCCTGCATCGCTTGAAGTAGTCGATAGGTCTGCATCTCCCTCAGATCCTGCACATTTCCAGGTAAATATTCAAAATAATTTTTCATCGGAGCAGTCCTTCCGTCTGTCAATCCAAGCCGGTAATCTTGACTGGTTTTTCAACGACGGCCCTGTCACGCTTCAACCCTCTGAAACCGGCACCATAAACGTCACTGTTACACCTCCTGTAAATTCTTTCCAGCATAACTGGCAGTTCGACTTCAGGATCTGGAGAACAGGTACGAACGACTTCGAAGCTCTATCAGGATACTACCATGTCTCCCGCCACGCAGACCTGGAAGTCAGGAACATCAGTATAGACAACAGTTCACTGAGGCCTGGTACAGCAACCAGCGTAAAGGTCTGGATAAGAAACCTGGGCTCGGAGACTCTGGATAACTACAGTATCCATGTAAACTATCTGAACCGGAGTACCGAGAGAGAAGGTGAAACCCTTCTACCAGGAACACCTCAGAGAATACCTGAGACAGAGAAATACCAGCTGAAAGTGGAAGCACCAGAGAAAATACCTCCTGGAAATCATACAGTCGAGGTCAACGTACGTCACAGAGGAAAAATCGTCAGAACAGAGAAAGTATCGATCCGTATTGAATCCGTGAAAAAGATTTTCCGGAACTGCACCACGGAGAAAGGCCTTTTATCCCTGTCCAGAGAATTCTATGCAGAGAACAACGGAAACGTTAACTCGACGACAACGTTCAAAGTCCGGGCACCTCTATACGCAACACCTTTCGTTTCATACAGCCGGAAACCTGACTCGGAAACTGTAAACCAGAGCTCAAAGATATACACCTGGAACACGACGCTGGCACCGGGAGAGAAAGCTCAGGTAACTTACTCTGTAAACTACTGGCCTCCCGTCGCTATAATCATTGTTCTTTCAGGAGCACTGCTTCTTGTATGGAGGCTTCGAGAAGACGTGGATATATCCAAAGAGGCCTTCGCACTGGAGGACGGTGTGAAGGTAAGGCTTACGGTCAAGAACCGTTCAGGGGAGAAAACAGGGGAAGTGAAGGTAGCCGACTTCATACCGGATATAGCATCTGTCTCCAGAGACTTCGACATGGCAAGGCCTGAAGTATTTGAAACCGGAGAGGGAACGGAGCTTGAATGGTTTATAGAGGGCCTGGAGCCGGGAGAGGAAAGAGTACTTGAGTACACCGTTAAGCCAAGGATAGAGGTAGAGGAAGGGATTACCCTGGAACCTGCTGAAGTAAGGAAGGATGATGAGTCATTGGCTACATCCTCTACTACAGAGGTAGAGTTCAGCCCCAAGTAACCCTCTTAAAGATTCGGTCACGAAGAATAGTATACACGGCTTCTACCCCGCCTTAGCTCAGTCTGGCAGAGCGGTCGACTGTAGATCGACTTGTCCCCCGTTCAAATCGGGGAGGCGGGAATCTGCATATACCCAACCGATTTGAACGCGCGAAAATCGGAGGGAGGAGCCTTCCTCAACTCTCTAGAAAGTATCTATATCTCCTTCAATGCATTTCTCGGTTACTGAATCGATTTCCCGCAGCTTCCTCTCCACTATCTCTCTGAACTCTTCTTCCTCTACAGGTGTCTCAACTTCAACCATTTGAGGATTATCTATAGGGCCTCCTATCTGAGAAAGCATCTTTACGTGCGCATATTCTCCTGTCTCAGAGTGTATTTCCTCGGCTATCTCCTGAGCTAGAATATTGTAGATCTTTCCTACGTGTGTGACAGGGTTTTTACCGGAGGCCGCCTCCATACTCATTGACCTGTGAGGAGTTATCAAGCCGCTTACACGGTTTCCTCTTCCTACCGACCCGTCGTCACCCATCTCTGCCGAAGTACCTGTAACCGTCAGGTAGATCTCCTCGTTGTCGAGATCATCGGCTGTATTCACGTAGACCTCGGGTTCAAGGCCTTCATCTCTTGCTGCTTTCCCAGCGACTTCTCTGACCTCTTCTCGGTGTTGAACGTATTCATTCATCGACTCAGTCCGGGAAGAGATAGCCGGAGCTGCGACAGTCACCTTGATCTCATCCTTCTGACGGAGGCCCATCACCTTGACGTCTTCTCCGCCCCTATCCAGTTCTCTAACTTCTTTTTCTATCTTCTTTACGGTTCTTTCAGCAGGAGACAGAGGTGCATGCCCTACTCCAAAACTTGTATCATTTGAGAGACGCTGATCTCTCTTGTATACGGCCTCGAGATCGGTAGAGGTCTCACCTATCCGTGACTCAAGCTCGATGTGTGAAGGCTTCAAGGCCTTGAAATTTGATTCAATGTATTCCTTCGCTGCCTGTACCGCGATCCTGTCAACAGGTATCGTCTCACCGTCAAAACTCTTCGTGGCTCTTCCGCCTAAAAGTAGAAATATCGGCTTCGTAACCTCTCCACCTCCAAACTCTGGAGAGGCCTCACCTGCGATCAGCTGGACCTCATCGGTGTTGTGATGGAGGATGCTGCCGAATCTTTCACGATACTCTTTGGAAAGCTCCCGAGAAATCTTCTCAGCGATTCCATCCGCAATACTGTCAGGGTGTCCAAGGCCTTTCCGCTCCACGAGCTCGGTTTCCGAGTTTTGAACAGGGTCATCGGTTTCAGTTCTTGAAATATTCATGTAGAACAGTATATCTGCAAAAAACTAAATCATTAACGAAAGAAGAGAGAAGAAGGTTTTACTCCAGCTTCTGGTCGATGCTTTCCAGAAGCTTCCGGATCTCTTTAAGCTCTTGAAGCTGGCTGTCGCCGCCTTTTTCTTCCCGGGATCTTTCCTGCTTCAGGTTACTGTTTATTATCTGTTCTACTTCTCGAGGCTGCTCAATGCTGTTGAAACGCATCTCTACGCCCTGACCTCCTGCTGTAGAGATCTCAATGTTTCCGTAGTCAAAGTAGCTGCCGAAGACCCCCTGCGAAAAGCTGATGTTCTGTACTTTGTCAAATCCGATCTTCTGGACGTTTCTCGAGAAAACCCCTGACTTCCTGTAAAGGCCTTGACTTGTAACCACGAAGAACGTGTTCTTGACGTTGTAGTACGCGCCGGCGATTACCAGGAGCCCCAGACCGAACGCGGCTATCAACGGAATGCCTACTATTACCGCCGGTAGAATGCTCTTGATCCTAGGCTGTCCTTTCCACAGGACTTCCTCGTCTTCATCCAGGTTAACCCAGTCAATGCTCATGGTAGGAGTAAGGTAACCGAGTCAAGTTAAAAATTCCGGTAAACTGAGTAAACACATGGAATTCAAAGAGAAGTACTCCGACTTCTTCGAAACACTTCACCCCAACTACTGGAACGAGGAGAGATTCGTACCTGCGGTAGGCCCTGAAGACGCAAAAGTGATGATGATTGGAGAAGCCCCGGGAGCCAGCGAAGTAGAGGAAGGAGAACCCTTTGTAGGCCGAGCAGGAGAACGAATGAACGAAATACTTCAAGACATAGGAGTTGAAAGAGACGAAATCTACATTACAAACCTGGTGAAGATCAGGCCTCCGGATAATCGAGACCCTAAAAGCGACGAGATCGAGGCATGGGCACCGCTTCTAGAGCAAGAGATCGAAGATGTCAAACCGGATGTAATCGTAACGCTTGGAAACTTCGCCTCCAAACACGTACTGGACACCGACAAAGGAATAAGCCAGATACACGGTAGAGTATTTACTAGAGAAGGCCAGAAAATCATGCCGGTATACCATCCCGCCGCAACACTCTACGACCGCAGCAAAGGCCCTGAACTCGAGAAAGACCTGAGAAAGGCCTTCGGAAAAGAGGAAACAGGTCAGAAAAAGTTCACTGACTTCTGACCGGAAAAAAGATTCTTTACACTTTTCTAACCTGTTAATCTAACATGGTTGGATCAGCTTACCAGGGCCGTGAAAGCATCGAAAGACTTGTCCAGGAAGACGAACTCCCCGATCTATCGGACTTCTCATACCGTGAAGGTTTGGGAGAAAGAGAGATATTATATGAAGAAGACAGTACAACGGCGTGGATAGGAGCTGAATACACTCTTGAACTCTCCAACCAGCTTTGAAGCACTCTTTCATTCTAAAAAACTTCACCACCTAATTCTTCCGTATGGAGAAGTATAAACCTATAATTGATGACTGGCAGGCCTTCAAACAGGAATCGGAGAATCATGCTGTGAACGCTGTCAGGAAGAACCCGCTGAAGGCAGGCCTGGATTTCGAGGAAAGGCTTGGAGAAAAGTTTGACTACGAGAAAGCGGACTGGAACAAGAGTATCTACAGGCTTGAAACAAAGACTCCGGGCAAATCCATGCTTCACTGGCTTGGCGAGTACTACGTGCAGGAGGAATCCGCGGCCTTACCGGTAGAGGTACTTGATCCAAGGCCTGGAGAGAAAGTTCTGGACATGTGTGCAGCTCCCGGCGGGAAGACAACTCAGATTGCTGCAGAAATGGATAACGAAGGCCTTGTGGTCGCGAACGATGAATCAGGTCAGAGAATGAAAAGCCTTCACGCCAACGTCTACAGAACAGGATCAGCAATCGTCGAGGCCACAAATTACGACGCCAGAAACCTTCCGAACCAGAGGTTTGACAGGATACTTGTAGACGCTCCCTGCTCAGGTGAAGGCGACAGGTACAGAGAGAACTTCTCTGCTGTAGACGAAGAGGATTCCCGCAACCTGGCAGATCTCCAGTTCCAGTTACTGGAGAAGGCCTCAAAGATGGTTGAAGAAGGTGGAACAGTGGTTTACTCCACATGCACCATCACCCCGGTGGAGAACGAGGCAGTGGTCGATAAAGCGGTTAATGAGACAGGCCTTGAACTGGCAGATATTGAGACAGAGATCAAGCATGTTAGAGGCGTTGAAGCCTTTCAAAACCTTGAATTCACAAACGATATGAGCAAGACCGTAAGGGTCTACCCTCATCACCTTAACTCGGGGGCGATCTTCGTTGCCAGACTTGAAAAGTAAGGGCCTGAACTACCTTGAAGAACGGTTCAAAGTTACAGAAAAAGATCTTGAAGGACTTGAACTGGTGGAGAATCACGGAGATCTATGGCTCTCATCTAAAGAAACTTCAGGCTACGAGTTAGAGACCCGGGGCATAAGGGCTGTACGGGTTACAGGGATAGGCCTTAAACCTACTACTTACCTGCTTCAGTACCTAGACGATAGCATAGAAAAGAATACCGTGGAACTCAACGACTCAGAGTTGAAAAAACTGTTGAAGAGGGAGGAAATGGTTTCTCGCAGACTTGAATCCGAGGGCTACGTAGCTTTAAAGTATGAGAACAGGGTTATAGGCTGCGGCTTCTATAAAAACGAGAATGTGTCCAGTAGAGTTCCCAAGGGCCGCTCACAGGAGCTTCTTAACTCTCTGTTCTAGTGATCGCTGCCGGCACTGTCAACAACAGCTTCAAGCAGGTAAACTGCCAGTAAAAGGCCTGTAAGCTGAGCGGCTATAATCTGCGGCTTCGTAGATACTTGAAGCAGGCTTGTAGATCCGTAACCCGTGTCCTTCAAAAGCATGAAGTCGTATGCCAGAACCGCTACAGTCATTATGTCTATAACGCTTGATCCCTCAATCTTATCCCGAAGACCTCCACCTGAACCGTAACTCATATTGCTAGATTTCGAATTCCTCAAATAAATAACCTGTCTCTGCCCAGGTTCAGGCCTTCTTTACCTATATAAAAGTTATACCTAAGTTAGTCCTTGTTGGCGGCCAGAGCGAGGGGGTTACACCCGTACCCATTCCGAACACGGAAGTAAAGTCCCTCAGCGATCTGAGTAGTACTGCCTTTCGGCGGAAGGCTCAGGACGCTGCCACACTATTTTTACTGTTCTCTTCTAACACTTGATTAGAGATGGGAAAACTGAACTCGCTGATACTGTGGCGCTTTGAATCCCTGGGCGCCCGCATAATCTCAAAACTGTTGTGGCCTCCGTCAGCAGCATCTGCAGTTGTGGTAGAAGATGGAAAACTTCTGACGGTAGACGCGGGAGAATACCTTATGCTTCCTGGAGGGATACTTGAAAGAGGAGAAACACTCCGGGAAACCGCAGTCAGAGAAGTAAAGGAGGAGACAGGCCTTGAAGTAGAGATAATAGGGAAAATTGAGGAAAGCTCTCGAGATGCCGGCGTGGAAGCCACTTTTGCCGCAGAAGTGACAAGTGGAGAACTTAAAGGCTCCTGGGAGGGAAAACCGGAATGGATACCGCTAGAAAAAGCAGGTGAAAGACGATGGCGGTTTAACAGGGACATCGACAGCCTTCTGGAAAAAGCAGAGAAACATTTCAATTAAACCTGGAGCAAAGCGGTAAATAACTTGGAGGCAGGTTAGTAGTTATGGTAACAACTCAAGGCCTCAAAGCCAATGGAAAAATATTTGTATTAATCTCAGTACTGACAGGGATATTTCTCGGCGCAGGATACCTTCTGGGAGGTACAGGAGGAATGGTTCTCGGGCTGGTACTTGCAGGAGCCATGAACCTTGCATCGTACTGGTACTCAGATAAAATCACGTTAAAGATGTACGGCGCCGAGGAAATCAGCGAAGAAGAAAACCCTGAACTCCATAAAACCGTAGAAAAACTGGCGGAAAACGCTGGAATACCGAAACCCAGGATCTACCGCTCATCTATGAATATCCCCAACGCATTCGCCACCGGTAGAAACCCTGAAAACGGTGTAGTATGCGTAACAGAAGGCCTTACACGGACTCTAGACGATGAAGAAGTTGAAGGGGTGATAGCTCACGAACTGGCTCACATCAAAAACAGAGACACTCTGATCAATACGGCCGTGGCTACAGTAGCAGGCGCACTAGGATTCCTGGCGGAAATGGCTTTCTGGGGAGCAATGCTGGGAGGAAGAGAGGAGGAAAGCGAAATGATTTCCGCACTCGCATTGATGATAGTAACACCTCTGATCGCCACAGTCATCAGACTCGCGGTATCCAGAAGCATGGAGTACCGCGCAGACTCCAACGCAGTCAAGATCCACGGACAGAAAGAAGGCCTTTCCTCGGCACTGAAAAAGATAAACGAGGCCAGCTCAAAACCTCAGAGAAAACATGCCTCAAGAAGCCAGGAAGCAGGAGCCAACCTCTTCATAGAAAACCCTTTCTCGGGAGACAGCATCACCAAATGGTTTTCCACTCATCCCGCGCTGGAGAAAAGGCTTGAAAACATTCAAAGCACACAGCTATGAGAGCAAAACCCAGAAACACCTCAAGTCCTTCTTCAAGTTACTGGAGACAGCTTGAGAAAGCAGAAGAGGCTGCAGGCCTCAACTTTTCGGACTCAATCGATAAAGTAGAAAGAAAACCTATGGATTCTCTTGCCTCAATGGAACGCAGAGGCTACGGTGTAGGCCCTGTTTCCTACGGGGAAAACGTGCTGAACGTCAGCCCGGAATTCGATTACCTGGATCCAGAGCTTCAGGAACACGTACTCTCGCATGAAGGCATACACGCTCTGGACTTCGATAACAGGCTTGTCCCGGAGCTTAAAGACTCTTTCAACATATCCAGTCAGGCAGCGCAGAGACTTTCAGTCTTGAAGGATTCAAGCACCGAGGCAAGAGAAGGCGTGACACAGGCCCTGAATAAAAGAATCACTCCAGATCCACGTTCGGATTACTTCTACCCCTACGAGACACAACAGGTGGAGCAGGTTCTGGAAGACGAAGGCATGGACCTGGACTCAGAGCTTCTGGAAGATATAGAAGAAGCCCAGAAAGATATACTCGAAGAATACAGGGATATAGATGCCCGGATCGTGGATGAAGGAGTTTACCTCGAGTACGGATCTATCAACGACACAGATTACAGCGTTATGGTGATAGGAGACGGAGCTGAAACCTACGGAGAAAAACTTGCCGATAACTATCTACTGGACAACGAGAAAGGCCTTACAGAGATCAACTACGAAGACTTCTTGGAGACCGATCTAGAGAACTACGTTCCGTAAGGATTAGTCTAAATCGTCAGGGGCTCCAGTTCTTCTATTTTTCTTATGAGAGCTGTTCCTCTGCTTCGCCGATCTCAGGGTAGGCTCCTTCAAGGTCCTCCAAACTATGAGGGCTCTCCTCCGAAACCCGTTCAACTACGTCAGAAAAGCTTTCACCTTCTTTTTTCATGGCCTTGAGCTTTTCGTATGCTGATTCTTTGAGCGAGACAGTTTTAGTCGACATACACAGGCCTGTGTATTGAATTCTTAGTCGTTTCCCAAAAAAGGAAAGAATGTGAAGGCCTTTTTTACAGTGTTGTGTGTTCCCCGATTACTGCGTCGTTGATCTCCGAGTTTTCTATCTCTGATTTTTGATCTATGATAGAGTTTCTGACTTCGGAGTCCTTGATTCTGGTGTCAGGGAAGATTATAGAGTTCTCTACCCTGGAGCCCTCCAGTTCCGCTCCCTCCATGATGAAAACGTTGTCACCGATCTGGGAAGCCTTTACTGTGGTGGACGCGTTGTTGATGTTTCCATCAACTACGGTGTCGAAGGCGTCAAGGTATCCCTGAGGTGTTCCCACGTCGAACCAGTAGCCGTCAAAGCTGAATGCGTATGTAGGTGTCCGGTTGTGCGCCCATTCAAGAAGGCGTCCTGGTTCGTCCAGGTACTGGTCCGCGGGTACATCTGTCTTCTGGAAATGTTGTTCGTATTCTTTGAAGAGCGATAGTTTTTCTTCAGGGAAGTAATACATTGCGATCGAGGCAAGCGTGGAAGGAGGTTCCTCAGGTTTTTCCTCAAAATCCGTTATCCTGTCGTCCTCTACATCAACTATGCCGAAGCTGGAGGCCATTTCCCTGTCATCTACATCGTAGACCACGTTAGCGGGGGCGTCTTTCTCCCGGCAGAAATCCAGGAAATCCGAGGTTTCAAAGCTGTAGATATTGTCGCCGCCTATAACCACGAGATCGTCTTCAAGGCCTTCCTTTTCTATCAACTTGATTATGGCGCCGATGGTACCGGGTTTCTCCTCTTCCGAGTCCTGATTCTCTACCACTACTCTGGCGTTTCTGTCGAACCTGTCGATGTAGTCCCGGAAGTCATCCGCGAACTTCTTGTTCGTGGAGATGATGGTTTCGTCAACCTCCTCGTCGAGGTCTTCGATTATATAGTCGATTATAGGTTTTTCCTCCTCCAATGGGAGAAGAGGCTTTGCACGGTCCTTGGTTATAGGCCATAGACGTGTTGCATGGCCTCCTGCTAGTACAATCGCCTTCATGCGTAATACAA
>JBDGSF010000005.1:10598-14778 GCA_042217675.1 Candidatus Nanohaloarchaea archaeon
GACCGAAAGACAGAAACCACTAATTGAGAAAGGCCTTCACATGAGCAACAGGAAAATCCTGCACGTCGATATGGATTCTTTCTACGCATCAGTGGAGAAAGAGAGGAAAGGCCTTGAAGGCCCGATAGTGATAGGTGTCTACTCCGGAAGAAGCGAGGACTCGGGAGCAGTCTCAACAGCAAGCTACGAGGCCCGTGACCTTGGAATCCACGCCGCAATGCCGATTACCAGGGCTAAAAGTATGGCGGAGGACTCTGAGGAAGAGGTACACTTTCTACCAATGGACCGCGAATACTACAGGAAAGTATCCGATGAGATAAGGGAAGAAGTCTACGAGAGATTCGCGGAGAGAATTGAACAGGCCTCGATAGATGAAGCATACCTGGACGTTACTGAAGAAGTGGAAAGTTTCGAGGAAGCCGAGGAAGTAGCGAGAAAGATTCAGGAGGAGGTAAAAGAGAAATTTGAGATCACTTGCTCCATAGGAATCGGGCCGAACAAGCTCGTGGCCAAGATCGCCTCAGACCGGGAGAAACCGGAAGGCCTCACCGAGGTTACGCCTGAAGAAGTTAAGGAATTTATGAGATCTCTCGAGTTGGAGGAGATTCACGGTATAGGGGAGAAAACCGTGGAGAAACTTGAAGGCCTCGGGATAACTTCTGTGGGGGAACTGGCTGAGGCAGATACCCGGAAACTTGTCAGAGAGTTCGGCGAGAACCTTGGAGTTAAGATACAGAGAAAGGCTCGGGGAGAAGATGAGGAAGCGGTTGAAGAGAAGATGCAGAAACAGTTCACACGGATCACCACGTTAGACCAGAACTCCAGAAGCTTTAATCATGTGAGAAGCTACTTCCCGGATCTGACAGATGAGTTAGTGGAGCAGCTGGAAGAGAATGACCTGAGATTTGGCCGGGTGACGTTGGTGGTTATAGATTCAAGTATAGAGATGCATACACGTTCCCAGACCCTTAAATCACGGGTGAGCGACAGGGAAACAATAATCGATGAGGGAGAAAATCTTCTTCAGGATTTCTTGAATAATTTTGAGGGAGAGGTTCGCAGGGTAGGCCTCAGGGTTTCTGACCTATCTGAGTTCAGTAACAGGAGCCTGGAAAGCTTCCAGGGTTAAAGGCTGTATTCGTGTTCATCTGATTCATCAGCTGCTTCCTTGACCTCCTCCAGTAGCTGGCATTTCCTGCATATCTTTGATGAACTAGGCTCCCCACATCTCTCACATGTCTGGATCTGGTTATCTTCATCCTCGTAATCTATCTCTTTCTCTACGACATCTGAGAGCTCTCTTCCATGTGAGACAACCTGGTTCTTGACTCCTGGCATTTCTGACTCTAATTTGTTCAGGAAGCTTTTCACCATAGGCCTTAGAGAGCCTTCCTGGACGTGAGGGCATTTGTCGATGACACCGAGGTCGTGGATCCTTGAGTAGAGAGCTATCTCTTTCTCCCTTACATCTCTCAAAGGTTTGATCCTTGAAACAAATTTTTCGTGGCTGGCAGGGCTTTCCTTGGGGCCTATACGTGCCATGCGTTTCATATCTCCCTTGATCGTGTTCATCATTATGCTCTGTGCTTCATCGTCCAGGTTATGGCCTACAGCCATTTTATCGGCGTCAACTTCTCGCGCCAGCTTGTTCAGTAGGTCGCGTCTCATTATACCGCAGTAGGTGCAGTTGCTCTTTGCTCCTGCATCCGCAACAGCATCCATAGTCAGGTCATAGTAGTCGTCGTATCTGCCGACTTCCATCTCTACACCAAGTTCGTCGCAGAGTTCTTCCGCTGCTGTAATCGATTCGTCCCTGTAAGGATCGATTCCTTCATGTGCGGTTATCCCGATAATCTCTATGTCAGGCCTTTCCCCGAAAATCTCTACCAGTTGTTCAAGGAGCACTGCTGAGTCTTTCCCTCCTGAAAGCGCTACCGCTATCGTGTCTCCTGATTCAACCAGGTTTCCTTCACGGATCGTCTGCTTCACTTGCTTGTTTATATCGATGGAGAAGTGTTCCTTGCAGAGCGCCCTGCCTTCGTACTCCCTGTGGATTACCGCGGGTTCTCCGCATTTGCTGCAGGTTTCATCAGTCATGGAAAACTTGAGGTGTTTGAACTCTTTTCAACCCTTCCGGTTCAGGTGAACTTCTTAAGCTCTGCCAGCCGGGTTACTCTATGAGTAGGATCCAGTTCAGGCCTTTCGCCGTAGCTTTCTACAAGTATCGAGTCTATACCAGCGTTTTCCGCGGCTTTAATGTCGGCTTTCGAGTCTCCAACCATTACAGGTTTTTCCGCATCCATGTAGCCGAGTACTGTTTCAAGCATGTAAGGCCTTGGCTTCCGGGTATTGAAGTAGTCCTCTATAGGGTCAAGTTCCGGGGCTGAAATCTTTCGGAAGTATCCTTCCAGGCCGAAGTGGTCGAAGGTGAAGTCCGTGGTTCTGCGAGGAGCGTTGGTGGCCACAGCTTTCTCCACTTCAAGGTTTTCAAGTATTGTCTTGACCTCGGGGAAAGGAGTAATGTATTTCTCCTGCATTAACTGGATTTTGCTGTCCTGAACCGTGTGCTCTATTTTCTGAAGGAGTTCCCAGGAAAAGTTTTTGGAGGAGAGAATTTCCTCAATTTCTGAAGAAGATGAGGCCTTGGCTATCTTGATGGATTCTTCGCTGCTGAGTTCTACTCCGTGTTTTCTGGCGGCGTTTCTTCTTACGTCGTCCATCCAGTGGAAGTTGTTTACAGCGGAGTCAAGTAAGACCCCGTCCTTGTCGAATATTATTCCATCGTACATACTGTTGGCCCGCCTTTGACGAATTCTCGGAGAAGGCTTTTATTTCTACAGGGCCTCAGATATATTTCGTTAGTTCGTTGATGCTGTCGACTTTGTGGTCGAGCTGGGTCTGGACGGTGTTGCCTCTGTCAACCCATATCGAGTCGATTTCTGCGTTTTCTGCGGCTTCAAGATCTGATTCGCCGTCGCCTACGTAGACGAAGGGGTTTCTCTTGAGTTCTGCCTTCGCCAGTTCCAGATGGTTGGGGTGAGGTTTTCTTGCTCTAAGGTCTTCAAAGTTGCGGACTCCGGCGTAGAAGTCAAAGAACTGTTTCAGGTTGAAATGCTCTATCATAAGTTTTACAGCGGTTTCCGGAGCGTTACTTATCACTGCCATTGAAACCTTCTCCTCCCTGAGAGTTCTCAAAGTCTCTTCTACTCCCGGGTAAAGCTCGAAGCTCCCGTTCTCGAGCTCTTTCTCCCTTGCTGCACTGGTTTCTCTAGCTACGATAGACCACATTTCACGTGGATCAACCCCGAGTTCAGCTGACTTCTTCAGACAGGCCCTGTAACCTTTATCCCCAAGAACTGCTTTCATCTCCTCTCTCGGTACTTCATCCGGGTCGATATTCTTCTGTTCAAGTGCCTGGCCTACAGCATCGAACTTCCATTTCTCGTCTTCCTTGAGAGAGTTAAGAAGCACTCCATCCATGTCAAAGATCACTGAGCTGTAAGCCATACTACTTGGTAAGAACCGTAAAGCTTTAACTTTTGCCGACCTATCCCGGTCAGAAGAACACGCTTTTACAGTTTGAGAATAAAAAACCTCAACAGGAGAAAAAATATGTACAATAGTATTCTGCTTCCCGTCGACGAAGACGAGGGCGTAGGCCCTGCACTGGAACACGCCGAAGAACTCGCTGAGAAATTCAACGCAGAGATACATCTCCTCAACGTTGTAGACGTGAGAGATTCTTTCGACGGTATAGACTGGAAACAGGTCATGGAGGAGACAGAGGAACACCGCAGACAGGAACTGGATAACCTGCGAGAAAAACTTGAAAACAAAGGCCTTAAGGCCTCGAAAGAGGTCAGAAAGGGAGTGCCGTTCAAAGAGATAAACAGGGTTGCGGAGGAAAAAGAGATCGATCTGGTGGTAATGCCGACGCACAACAGGAAAGGCATGGAGAGAATTCTTCTTGGCAGCACGACCGAAAAAGTATTGAGAACATCAGAGGTGCCTGTGCTTACGGTCAGCCTGGAGTAATTGAAAAGAGTTAAACCCTCTCAATAATGATAGAACCGACAGCAGTAGAAAAACTCTTTTGAGTTTTTCCTCGGCCCAAGCATCTTTCAGAAGCCAGCGTGGCGGAGTCTGGTTGAACGCGGCAGATTCGAGATCTGCTGGCCCA
>JBDGSF010000050.1:0-4168 GCA_042217675.1 Candidatus Nanohaloarchaea archaeon
TCCAGGTAATCATCTGTCATAGGCCTGACTTATCCCTGTAGACCTCCTTCAAAAACCTTTCCCTTTCCTTCGTTCATCGGTGACGCCGATCCCGGTCGCGCGTACATAACGCGCATTTCTTTAACAAAAAAAGGATGTACAGGGGAGGGAGGCCTCGCCGTCGTCACGTTTCGATAGGGATGTCCTCGTGGTTCAAGAGTTCATGGGTTGAAAGCATCCAGTAATCGCCTTCAACCTTCACACCGTTCAGCTCTCCGTTGTAAAGCCTCTGCTTCAAAGCTGTCTTACCGAGAGATGTAAGATCCACTGCTTCTGATAGACTGATCAAATCGTCCAGGTCATCTCTGTCGAAAGGCATTTCGTCAAGCCAGTCTTTAACCTCCATTTTTTCAGGCCTTACATCAGGAACGTCGTATTCTACCTGCATCTCCATTCTCACGTCTTCATGGCTTGGCATCCAGCTGAACACTTTTTGTGGAAGCTGGGGCATGGAGAACTCTCCAGGTTCAAAACCAGGAACTACAAACTGTCCTGGTTCCATACTGTTCACGAATTTCTGGTCAACGCTTCGATGCCTGCTGTTAACCTGCGCTTTCCTCATGTAAACAGTGCCTGTAACCTTGTTCTTATGCAGCTTGTAGTTCACCTCGTTGTGGCTGTGGCCTGTCCCTCTCAAACTGATACGTTTCTTCCTGAAATCCTCCCATTCCCCTGGAAAGTCAACCATCTGCAGCTCGTAAAAATCTCCTTTCCTTTTGTCTGGGGCCTCGTTCTGCACTTCATCCCAGTTCAGAGTCACGTGATCGCCGTAATCCCTACTGTTTAAGGCCTTACACAGATCCAAATTTTTCTTCTGGTAAAAGTATTTCTCGACTTCTGAACCGTTACTGCCCGGGATAAAGTAAGCGTTCACGCGGTCGTGCTCAAGTTTCTCCACAAGTTCTTCAGGTTCGGAGAAAGTCTTGATCTGCACGTCCAGACCTTCCAGTGCATCCAGGTTCAGCTTCCTTGAATCAATCCCTGCTTTCCTGCTGCCTGTCAATTTGAAACCGTAGTCCTCTACTGTTTCATGCATCCATAACGTGATAGGAAGGCCTTGAGCGGCGAGAAGGATCCACTGGCAGCTTTCCTGTGCTTTCCAGATAGGTATGCGGCGAACGTCTTCCGGGTTGTATTCGTCTCCTACCTGGTCGATTCCCATGTCGAACATAACCATGCGGACCATGGACATGGTTTTCATCGATCCCTGCTCTCCCCAGATAAGGACCAGCATGCCTCCTCGTTTTGCGCTTTCCTTCTCCAAAACTACTCTTTCTATCGGACTGATTTTCTTCTCTGTCACAGTTCTCTCCTCCCGTTTTTCCTGACGTAGAAAAGGCCTTGCCGGTCCAGAAGAGAAGTTACGTCCCTGAAAGTATCTCTGACGAAAGACAGTCTTTCGCTGACCTTACCTGGATCCTGGAAGTCATCTAAAGGACCGGCATCTTGTTCGCTTAAACCGTATTCTTCGTCTTTGAAAGGTTCGAGAAGTCCGTCTAAAGTCATCAGGCCCATGACAATCTGGTTAAAGTACTCGTCGAAGCTGTCAAAGTCTGAATCTTTCGGGCCTTGAGTTACGAGCTTGTCTATTCTTTCAATCTGCTGGGAGATCACTTTGCTGTGGTCATATTTCTCGTAATCGCCGTTGTTTCCAGCCATAAACCGTTCACTTACCCAGGCCTACACGGTTGGAAAAGGTTTCTTTCGCCGAGGCAAACAGAGAACTGCAACTGTTTCTGATTTTTCTGGCTGCCTGAGCTCCTGCAAAGCTGAACATCACCCAGCTACCGGTGACTGCTCCCTTGCTACTCTGCACAGTTTTGAAACCCTGTTTGACTCCTTTTATTATAGCATTGTCCAGGCCATGCACTATAATGTACATTCCACCGAGATTGATCATTGTTATCACTCCAAGGCCTGCAAGAAAGTACCATTGCTGGTTATCGTCTTCTGAGAAGATGTCCAGGGTTTTCTCTGCTTCGAGATCTCTGTGGGTCTGGAACTGTGACTCGTTGCCGGAGGCCTCCAGCTCTCCTTTTTCAGAGTTAAACTGTACGAAGTCTCCGTCAGCTCCTTCTCCGCTCTCTTTCAGGTAGACCTCGATGAAGTCTGTATGGCTTTTACCGCCTGGAATCAGCTTGTCTATCCAGTCCCTGTACCACAAGGTTTCAAACTCATAATTCTCAGGCTTCGGGATTACAGTACCGTCCGATTTGAACTTCAACTGCTTTTCCTTGGTGTCGCTGTCCTTCTTCTCCGCTACTTTGTCCCACCTGTTTTTGAAGCCGTTGCTGGTTTTTTCACGTCTTAAGACGCGTGTGTCATACGAATCGCCGGTAATCAGTCCTTTTACGCTCATAGTACCACTTTTTTAGCTGAAGGCTGATCTCCAGCCTTCGTCTTCTTCCTCGTCGTCAAGGCTGCCCATCATCCTTGTCTGACGCAGCAGTTCCTTGACGAACTGCCCGTTCTTAGCTTTTGAGAAGTTTGCCGACATGTTAGGCCTTACGATGGAAGCAACTATCTGTCTTCTGTCAGCAGGGCTTTCGATACCGAACTCCTTTCTTCTGTTTGTCAAAATGTTTCTGAGGCTGTTCTCTGCTTCTCTGCAGACCTTGTTGATCTTGGCCTGGTCCATGTTCGACAGTGCGATGTTGTTGTTGTCTACAGAGTTCAGATGTCCGATTATGAACTTTGCTCCTTTCTCGTTGACGATGCCGCCGGACTTGATCTCATCCAGCTCTCTTTCAGAGAGATGCTTGGGCTGCTTCCATCTACCTGATCCATTCTCCAGCTTGATGAAATCCTGTAGAACAGTCCTGCCTTCTTCGTCTTCAACTACTTCTGTACGCCTTCTTATGTTCAGAAGGCCGTTCATCACTTCCTGCTTCCACTGATCCTGCCCCAGGATCATTTTACGGAAACTCTCCTGCTTGTCCTGCTGCTGTTTGATCATCTTTTTGACGTTTGCCTGTTTACGGTAGGCCTCTCTTTTTTCTTTGTCCACGAAGTTACACCTCTAAGTGTTTGATGAGCGCGGTCCTGACGATCTCTCCTTCGCTGATTTCCAGTCTTTCGGATTCCCTGCTGAGTTCTTCTTCGATTTTTTCCGGAAGAGATATACTTTTCTGCTCCATTGTCAGTGCCCTTGCCTATCCCACTCCCTGTAGACCGCCTTTTTATACTCTTCGACCGATCTATGGTACCAGAAACATACTTAAATCCGGTCTACAGGGTAGGCCTTGACTTGTTATGGCTAACAAGATCACAAAGATGGCCAGCGGCATCGGAGATGCTTTTGTCGAGCTGATTATCGCAGCTGTTGTAATTTCCGTGCTCGCAGGGCTTTCACTGGTCAACGGCTCTTCATTCGTTGACAATGTAGTCACCAAGGTACAGGACGGCATGCTCCAGATTATAGGAATTATTGTCCTAACCCTGCTTCTCGCCGCACTAGCCCTCGTCAGACGAGGCTAGGCCGTCGAACCCGGAGGACCAATGTAAAAACCTGGGAAGGCCTCAGGCCTTCATCCAGGGCCCTTCTCTTCTTTTTTCCAACATTTTTCTATGCGCACGTTACACACTTCATGACCGCACCCGAAGAACATTTAAACCCGGTCTACAGGGAATGAGTGAGGGTTCTGTGGTACCACATAATGCAAGTCACCAAGAAAAAACGGAGAGGCAGCATCAAAAGCCTGGAAATAGCAGCTCTCATCTTCACAATACCGCTGTTTATCTCCGCAGTACTGATCACGGTCCTGATGACGTTCATGCTCGATCTCTCAATAGTCCAGCAGTACCCTTTCCCTGTCAAACTGGCGAAAACAGTGATCTCATACAGCAAATACCTGGACGGAGTAGTGCTCCTGGCCTGGACAGCGATAGTCGGAAAAATAATGCTCAGAAGCTTCAGAACCAACATGCACCCGATATATGGCGTCTTAGGCCTTCTCAGCCTTCCAGGCCTTACTATCGTACTGGGGCAGGCCTCGAACGTGGTGGCAGTGTTCACCCAGCTGGACCTGGTTTCACAGGCGGTGAACAAGTTCCCCGGCTCGTTTTACCTGCTCAAAAACCTTCCATTAATCGGAGTAACCCTGGCCATACTGATACTTATCGTCATGGT
>JBDGSF010000051.1:0-3129 GCA_042217675.1 Candidatus Nanohaloarchaea archaeon
ACGAAGTTGGATAAGGCCTTCCGCTCTCTTTCAGAAAGTTTTTCCAAAGTAGATTCTACCCCTCCCGTTTAGTAAATATAGTTCGCTGGTTTATGATTTTTTGGCTTCTATCCAAGAAAGCCTAGAAACCATTTGCCTGTTAGAAAGCTTCTTACTCCTGTTACAGGGCTGCTGGAAGGCTTCTCTCTGCCAGGGTTTCTGGATGGTTTGCCAGAGTTCTTGTCTGGTTCCGGACCTGCTTCAGGGTTCGGTTTCTGTCCGGTATTATCTGGTTTCGCATCTGCCTTGCCTTTGGATTCGCTGCTCTTGTTCTGGATAGGTTCTCTGCCTGGTTCTTCTCTACCTGGAGGTTGCGGCTCTGTGACATTCCCTGTCTGATTCCTGGTTTTTTCTCTGGCTGGCCTTGTTTTGTTCGGTTTAGGTGTTCCAGAAGTTTTATTGACTCTGCTTTGACCTGGATTTGGTTTTGTTTCTGCGTTTTTGTCTTGTGCTGGCCGTCCTGCTGTTTCATTTCTGGTTGATTTACCTCTTTGACTCTTTCCCGGGATTTGTGTTCTGTTCATCCGGGTTTCTGCCTTTGCAGCTTTCTCTGTTTTATTTCCCTGATTACCTGTCTCGGCAGGTTTCTCTGTTTTCTGAGCTCCATTCTTCGTTGAATTTGATTCTTCCCGGCTAGGGTTGCCCAGGCCTATGCTCTGGCCGATCTCCTGGAAAAAGTTGCCTGGAAATGAGAAACCGGTTCTGAGGAATGCTGGTAAGCCCCACTGGAATGCGGGAGGCTTTTCTTCCTTCTTCCTTATTCCAGGAGGCAGAGGCCCGGTCACGTTCTCAGTCTGGTTGCTTTCTCCCCTAATTTCCGTGCTGAAGGTCTTTACAGCTGTTCGGCTTGTGTTAATGCCGTCTGTTGCTGAGGCACTCCAGTTGTACGTGGTGTTGGCGCTGAGATTTGTGGCTGTGTAGGTCGTAACTCCGTAGCCTTCGACCGTGGAACTGAGCTCTCCGTCAATATAGAAAGATGTGTTTAGAGAGCTGTTGTCTGGGTCTGAGACATTAACTTTGAGTTCAGCCGTCATTTCTCCTGTTGTGTTTACTGTTGAACCTACTACGCTGATGGAAGGAGCGTTATTCTCCGAGCTTTCACTCTGATTTGGTTCAGTGACGGCCTGATATGCTGCGTACACGTTCAGTCGGCCGCTACCCTGCGCATTATCAGGGTACTCCAGGTCGGTGGCGGTGTAGGTTGTTATGTTCTTAACTTCTCCTGGTGTCAGACCTGGTTTCTCTGCCAGCAGGATCGCTGCTGCGCCTGCTACGTGAGGTGTGGCCATTGAAGTACCTGAAAGAGTGTTGAACTGCGGGCTGTTCCCGGAGTTCTTCCAGAGCGAGGTAATCTGTTCTCCAGGAGCAACTAGATCTGGTTTTGTACGGCCGTCAGCTGTAGGGCCTCGACTGGAGAACTCGGAGACTTCTCCGTTGCTGCTGGAGCCTACAGTAAGCGCCCGTTCCGCACATCCTGGAGCTGTAATAGTCTGATCTTCCGGCCCTGCATTCCCTGCGGCGACAGTTACGACAAGACCTTTCTCAACGGCGTTGTTTACCGCTTCTGAGAGAGCGCTTGATCCATCACACGTCTCTACTTGTGCACCGAGGCTTAAGGTAGCTATCTCAGCGCCGTTGTTGACTGCGTACTCGAGGCCTTCGATGACGTCAGATGCGGATCCAGTTCCTTCGCTGTCAAGTACTTTAACGTCGAACAGATCTGCTCCGGGGGCTACGCCTGTGTATCTTTCGCTTGGTGATGATACTATGCCTGCGACGTGTGTTCCGTGACCGTTCAGGTCGTCAGTACTGTTTCCGGCGTAGTAGACCTGTTTTTCAACATCGAGTATGGTGTTGTTTTCGATTCCTGTATCCAGTACGGCTACATCGATGTTCTCTCCTGTCACGTTGTTGTTCCAGACTTTCTCTGCGTTTACGGTCTGTGTACTTTCGCTTAGAACTGTTTCTACCTTGAAGTCTGGCTGTATCTCACGTACAAAATCTTTGCTGGCCAGTTTTTCCGCTGCTACCTCCGGTATACTAACTGCTACTCCGTTTATCAAGTTGAATTCGTGTTTAACGTTCCCTCCGGCCTGCCTAACTGCTTTCTTCGCCTGATCGCTGGCGTTCCTGGCTGTTAAAATTATCACATCCACTTTTTCAGTACCGGGTGTTTGAGAAAGTTTTTCCTGTAGGCCGTTACTGACCTGTGCTGATGCTGCTGGAAGGGTTAGAAGTACAATTAGTGCTGCAGTTAGAGCTTTGTGATTCATGTAATTCAGATAGGCTTTCCTCCTGTTTAAGCTTTCAGGTATATAAGGGAAGCGAGTTTGAAAGACGGGTTTCTCCTGGCATGTCATGTTTAAGTTTGAAACTGTAATTTTTGAACATGGAAGATCTGGAAATCTTCAGTTCCTCTGAGGCCCGGAATAAGACTTTGAAGTATCTGGCTGTGGGCCTGGCGTTCTTCGTGCTTCTGGTAATTGCTTTAGGCCCTTACAGAGAGCTTTTGACTGATGCGGAGGCTTTGAGAAGTTTTGTTAGAGGTTTCGGTGTTTTAGGGCCTCTGGTTTTGATAGTGATCCAGGTTTTGCAGGTCTTGGCGGCGCCTATTCCGGGGCATGTGGTGGGTGCAGGAGCAGGTTACGCCTTTGGAATTTTCTGGGGAACTTTCTATGCCTGGATAGGCCTTACTTTAGGAAGCGCTGGGGCTATCCTGCTTTCTCATCACTATGGAAGGCCTTTCGTTGAAAACGTGATAGAGGAGGAAACACTTGACCGTTTCGACTCCTTGATTGACAGGCACGGGTTTAAGACTTTTTTCCTGCTTTTCCTGATGCCGGGCTTCCCTGATGATTCAATCTGCTTTATTGCAGGCCTCACCAATCTGGATGTTCGCAAGATGATTTTAATGTCTGCAGTAGGCAGGATACCTGGTTTGCTATCTCTTACTGTGATCGGTGACAGCTTGGCGGTAGGTAACATGATGTTGATGGCCTTAATGATAGTCGTGGTTACTGCATGGAGTCTTGGAGCGCTCTACTACAGTGACTACATAGTTGAAACTGGTTAAGGCTATCTCTCTCCAAG
>JBDGSF010000052.1:0-12728 GCA_042217675.1 Candidatus Nanohaloarchaea archaeon
AGTACATCACGAAGCAGACTCTGATAAATGGATTTTCTTCTGCCACGGCTTTGGATCGGATAAAGAAGGAAGCTACGAGGCCCGCGCTGAAAGAGCTGTTGAAGAAGGATTCAACGCTGTAAGATTTGATTTCCGCGGTAACGGTGAGAGCGATGGAGATTTCAGGGATCAGTACTTGAGCGACAGGATAGAGGATCTGAAAGCGGTGATAGACTACTTCAGGCCTGAGAAAGTGTATCTTTTCGGGACAAGTTTTGGAGGTCGTGTGGTTTTTGAAACTGCCAGAGAAAGAGATGTTGAGGCCTTGATCGGGAAGTCTCCTGTTACCTACAACGGGATCATGAGTAAGTTTCGGGAGGCTGTTGAGAACAAGGGCGAGTTCGAGGTTTTCGATGACAAGTATATTACAGGCGAATTCTTCAAAGACCTGGAAACTTACAGCTTTGAAAGCACTTTAGAAGAACTTGAGCTTCCTATACTGGTTTTCCATGGATCGCAGGACGCTACCGTACATTTTGAAAACACTGGAAAGGCCCTTAACGCTTACAGCGGCGATATTGTTGTTCAAAAGATGGAAGGAGAGAAACATAGTTTCTCCAGCGCAGGAGAGCAAGAAATGCGTAACTTGATGTTTTACTGGCTGGGAAACATGATCTAGTTTAGCGCTTCGGAGTATACTCCTGTAGTCCATGCAGAGATCTGTTCCCAGCGGAAGTTATCCTCTACTCTTTCACGGGCCTTGTCTCCCATCCAGTCATTCCAGCCAGGGTCTTCCAGGGCCCTGTTCACCTGGTAAGCTATCGAGCCAGGATCCGCAGGGTAGGAGTGAAGGCCTGTGTACTCATGGACGATTGTGTCCTTCATACCTCCAACATAGCTTCCTACTGTCATTGTATTCGAAGCTGCGGCTTCGAGAGGTACGATGCCGAAAGGTTCATAGACACTGGGCGTTACCATCATTTCCGCGTGCTTCATAAGACCTAGAAGCTCTTTATCCGATACGTAGCCCGGGAAGTAGGCCTTGTCCCCCATCTTTGACTTGGCCATATCGCGGTAGTACTCTGTGGCACCGCTTCCCACCATTACAAACTTGGCCTCGTTGTATTCATCTACTATCTGAGGCATTGCCTCGATCAAGTGGCCTGGGCCTTTCTGAGGGTACATTCTTCCTACGAAGAGAACTATTTTCTCCCAGTCCAGTGCGTAGTCATTGTGGTTTATCTGATATGAGTGCGAGTCAAACTTCTCCAGGTCAACCCCGTTCGGTATATAGTTTAATTTGTTCTCCGGTACTTCGTAAAGGTGTTTTACTTCTTGAGAGAAGTCGCGGCCGACCGTGATAACTTCTGAGGCCTCGTAAGTTCCGTACCATTCAAGATTGTGGATTGTCTCCTGGTACTCCGAGTCGCGGCCGTCGCGGCCTTCTTGGGTTGAGTGAACGGTGAATACCATTGGAAGGCCTAGAGTTTTTTTGATTCCTGTCGCGCCAGGTACTGCCATCCAGTCATGTGCATGTACCAGATCGAAGTCCTGGTTCTTATTCAGTTCTATAGCCTTTTTCTCCATTTGATGGCCGAGGTACATTGCCCAGGAAAGAGTATCTTCGGCAGAATCTGTTGAAGGCACTCTATGGATCTCAACGCCGTCCCGGTACTCCGACTCTTCTTTCTCGCCGTATGTGATGACCACTGGTTCATGTCCTTGGGAGGCCATAGTGGTGGCTAGGTCTTCGCAGTGTGCTGCGATACCGCCTGCCTTGTAAGGAGGGTACTCCCAGGTTATGAAAAGTGGATTCATAAATTTTCTCAGTTCTCCTGAACGATTTCTTTTTCTTGTTTTACTATTTCTTGGTATGTATTTAAAATTCTTGACTGCCAGTCGGGGCTGTACGGATCTACGGTTTTGACTTTTTCTCCTGGAACATCTAAGTCGAATAAAACAGAGTTCTTGGTTTCGTCTCTGTTGACGAACACCTTGTCGGCTTCGAAAGTTCCCTGCCACTCAAGTTCTGAGATCAGTTCGGCGTGGTTTCCTTCGAATCCTCTTTCGTTTTCAGTTGAGTGGATTGTAACTACTAGCGGTAGTTCAAGATGCTTTTTCAGCGATATTCCTCCCGGGACTGTTATCCAGTCATTGCAGTGTATTATATCGTAGTCCTGGGTTTCTATTATCTGACGGGCCTTGTTTTTCAGTTCGTTGTTCATCATCATGGCCCAGTTATAGATATTGTCTCCTTCGAAAAGAAGAGGCTCTTTCTGGACCTTGACTCTATCATCAACGTGGTAATCGGATTTGTCGTCGAATGAAACTATCGTAACCTCATTTCCTTCCTCAACAAGGTATTCTGAAAGATTTTTGACGTACTCCGATACTCCTTCGCCATCTCTGAATTCTTTGGAAAGTATAAGCGCTTTCAAACTTTAAACCTCCGTTCAAACCCGTAATCCTTGCTTTTTTCAACATCAGGCTGGTTGTACGGATTTACATCTCTGATCTTGGCCGAGTAAAAAGCCATTAGCTGTAGAAAAGCTATCAACCCTCCAACAGCTCCATAGTCCAGGTTTTCAACTTCAAGCACTAGATAAGGTCTTTCTTCCTCATCCAGGGCCTTTCTGACTCCTTGATACTCTGATTCCAGTGCTCCGCTGAGTTCCTCTCCGTCTAGTTCTCCCAGTTTTCTGTCTCTGATCTCTATATCTGTAAGCTCCTCAGGCACATCTAGTTTTTCGTGCTCATGGGCGCTGGAGACTACAAAGAGAGGTAGTATATTTTCGGGGCCTCCGAACAGCCTCTGATTCGTGTGGTGCTGGTACTCCGGACCTAGATCTCCAAACACAGTGAATCCTTCGCCCTCTTTGG
Source organism: Candidatus Nanohaloarchaea archaeon (assembly GCA_042217675.1). Classification (GTDB taxonomy): domain Archaea; phylum Nanohalarchaeota; class Nanosalinia; order Nanosalinales; family Nanosalinaceae; genus Nanohalovita. The sequence continues at coordinate 2,860 of JBDGSF010000052.1, forward strand.
ACACTGTTTCATGCATTAACTGAACCATCAGAGGATAGAATCCAAACAACCGGGTGCTGTAGAAAGGTGCCAGGACCTGGTCAAATCCGTTTTTTTCAGCCGTATAAATAGCTTCTGACAACTTTAAGGCCTTCTCAGAAGCTCTTTGAGAGCTGTAAATCTTTTCGCCGCCTCTTCTAACCTGTTCAACGTCTATCCCACAGATTGCTGCCGGCATCAACGCTGTCTCTGTAAGGCCTGAGAACCTTCCTCCTACTTGCTTGTGCTCTATCCATTCCAGATCTTTTTTCTCAATTATCTGCCGCAGTGCGCCTTCATTATCTGATGTAACCGCGAAGACCGGGTAGTCTTGATCCAAAAAGTGGAGCAGGGTTTCTACCACGCTGGTTGTTTCTCCGGATTTGCTGATAGGCATTACCAAGGTGTTTTCGGGCCTTGTGTTTCTTGAAACTCTTTTAATGAGGTCTGGTTCTGGTGTATTGACTATGTACACGTCCTTGTCTACTTGATCTATGAACGCATAGTAGAGGGCTCGGAAAGATGTTATTGAGCCTCCATTACCTATGACCACCAGGTTTTCGCAGTCACGGTTTGAGGCCTTCCTTCTTATCTCTCGTAGATCTGGCTCTATATCTGCGAATTCAGGTCTTTCACTCTCTATATCCGTTGATACATCTGGCTCCAGATTCTCTATACTGGTTTCCGGATTCATTGACTGTTCTCCACCGCCTTTTTGTGTGCTTCTAGATAATTATCTCCTAGTTTTTCCCAGGAGGTCATCTGAGCTAGTCTTCTAGCGTTATGCTTTCTCTCTGTTATCTCTGTCTTAGAGTATTCTGTTATTTCCTGTATCATATCTGCCAGGTTCTGAGCGGCTTCTTCATCCGAAAAGTTCCTTCTTCTCAGAACTTTGATTCCTTTTCTTTCATCTTCAGAAGTTTTATCCATTAGGAAATGGCCAAACCCTGCCATATCCGTTGTAACCGAGAGAGCTCCATTTGCCGCAGTTTCTACAGGAGTGTAGCCCCATGGTTCATAGTAGCTTGGGAATATTCCTGCTGAAGAAGCTACGATCGCGTCGTTATAGCTCATAGATAGAAGACGGTCTCCTACCGATAGGTAGGTGGGATAGAAGACAACTTTGACCCTGTCATCCTCGCTGTTGTTAAGGCCTCTCTTCTTCAGTCTCTGTATTATATTATCGTTTTCATAGTTCAGGTCGAAGGCGCAGAGAGGAGGATTACCTGACTTGCGGGAGTGAAAGTTTCGCTGAAGAGATTTTAGCGTTGAGCTGTCAACTGTTTCTTCTAGGTCTCCAGGTTTTTCCCCGGCAGTAACAGAATCAAGTATTTTTGATCTAAGTTCTGGAACCACGGAGTCAACGTAGTCTTCCAGTTCCTCGTAGAGCGCCATATTGTCCAGAACTTCTCTCTTGGGGCCTGAAGTATCGCTCGGTACGAAGAAGAATACGAAGAAATCGTCTCCCGGCATTTCGTTTACTTCTGCGAGTGCGTCCGCAAATACGTCAAGGCCTTTGTTGTGGAACTCGTATCTCCCTGAAATGAAGAGAACTCTTGGATCCTTCTCTAACTCGACGCTGTAGTACGGTTCGAAGTATGCTCTCAGGAATTCTTTCATTTCTTCTTTCTTTTCCTTATGTTGATAGGATAGCTCTTCCAGGCTTGGGAACTCTTCGACGTTGAAACCGTTTGGAAGTATCTTGTCAGGTTCTGTATCCAGTACTGCTGCGGCTTCTTCACCGGTATTCTTGCTTACAGTTGTGAAGACATCCGCTGATTTTGCGGCTTCTTTTTCTACCTGGTGCTTGGGCTTTACCCCGAATTCTTCTGCTCTTTCATCATCTACATGGCCTTCATCTACTGCAGCTTCCAGATCGTAATCCGAGTTAGATAATGCTCTCCCGAGGACTGTTGCGTGAGTTGTGAAGACTGTGGGCGCGTCAACCTGGAAGATCGCGGGACCTGAAAGCCATTCATGCAGGTGATAAACTGTTTCGCCTTCCCATTCTTTCTCTATCCTGTTCAGAACTTTTCCTACTGCGTAACTCCACTTTATCGGGTCGTCGAAGTCTCCTCCCGCGGTAAGCGAATCTATACCCTTATCCTTCCACAGCTCTTCTTTTATCTTGTCAGCAGTTTTATCCATCTCTGAAGGATCTATTAGCAAGGTTTGAGGCGAGCTAGGTATATCCCATACCCCTACATAGCATTTTATTCCTTCCTCTTCCTCTAATTCATCTAAAAAGTCAAGGCCTTGAACTTCCCTGGCTATGAAGTCATTTCTTGCCTTTTCTTCATCGTAGTAACCTATCGTAAGGTAGTTATCGCCGTAGAAGTCCTGCATTTTGCCGGCCTTGGAACTCAGGACTTGATATATTCCTCCGACTTTATTTGCTACCTCGTATGAGACTTCGACTAGGTTGTCAGGCCGCATAGTTTATAGTTCTGCTTGGCCAGTATAAAAACCTCTGGAGACCGGATTACTACTGACTGGTTAAAATAAAGGTTTTATACTCAGCCGGATCCTGTTTTATCTTATGTACAGTTTGGATGAGGAATTAGGGGATAAAAACGGAGTGATCTCCAATCTTCACGGTTTTCTAAACAGACACTTTGACACAGGATTTAAGTCGAAATGGAGCGGTTACTGGTCTCCGCCTTACAAGTTTATGGACTATTACGCAGTCAAGATCAACGGTATCTGGCTGAACGAATCCACGGTCAAGCATGTAGAATACGGAGACAGCATGATATTCCACCACGAGGCCGGAAGCCTAGAGATAGTCGAGAAAGTTTCTACACCTGATAGATTACCTGGTTTCAAGATTGAACTAGAATTGAAGAATGCCGAAGGAGATATGAAGGCAGCTCACGTGGCAGTTGAGCCGGCAGTAGACATACGTTCAAAATCTGAAGATATCGGAGATGGAAATTACACCGTAGAGACCGGTAAGGAAAGAATCTTGGTCAGTAGAAACGATAAGAAACTAATGATACGCGGTAAGGGATCTGAAATAGAACATAGAGAAGAGAAAAAAACACATTATCCAGATGGAGAGAAACAGGAATGCTTCATACCCGGTCAGCTCTTATTCAAAGAAGAAATAGAGCCGGGCGACAAAGAAAGAGTTAGTTTAGAGTTCTCTACGTCAGAAGCAAGCTTTGACAGCATTGAAAGCTCCAGATCCGAGTTCCAGAACTTTAATCTGGGCCAAGGTTTCTCTGCAGCTGTAAAAAGCCTGGAAAACCTTGTATACGACAGAAAAGGCAAAGGCCTTATCGCCGGCCATCCCTGGTTCCAGAACTACTGGGCCAGAGACACTTTCTGGAGTCTTCTAGGCCTTATAGACGCCGGTCAGTTCGAGCTAAGTCATGAAATACTTGAGAACTACGCAGAAGAAGATGGTTTCCCTAACCAGATTTCTCTGGAAGGCGATTACAATGCTCCCAACGCCGATGCACCTCCGCTCTTTGTTATCGTGGCAGACTACCTGGAAAGACACTGGGAAATAAGCGGGAAAATAGAGTCAAAGATTGAGGAAGCATTTGAAGAGCTTGAAACCGGAAAAGGAGTAGTACAGCATGATTCAGGAGGAACCTGGATGGATACCCTGGAAAGGCCTTCCGCAGTTGAAGTTCAAAGCCTGTGGCTGAGAGCAGCCGAACTTAGAGACTTTGAAAAAGAGAAAGAAGAACTGCAGAAAGGCCTGGAAAAGTTCTTGAGAGAGGAGAAAGTTCTTGACCACATGGGAGAAAACCCTGCTTTGACCATTAATCCTGCGGTAGCTTTAATGTTCGGCCAGATTGATGAAGAGTACGTGGAGGATATTAACGCAGAGTTCTCCTCCAGATACGGCGCGAGAACAAGATCGGTCGTGGATCCAGGTTACGAGGCCTCCGGCTACCATACCGGCAGCGTATGGGGTCTCACAACAGGATGGGCTGCCGCCGCCAACTTTGAGAACGGTAAGGATGTCCAGGGCTGCAATTTCCTGGAGAAGATGAACAAGTTCGTGATGAGAAACCAGGTCGGCGGATTCCCAGAGGTTGTAGACGCTGAGAACGGTCAACTTCTGGGATGCAGTGAACAGGCCTGGAGCGCCTCAATGTACATACATGCCATAGATCGATACCTCCTCGGTATAGAGGTTTTAAGCCCGGAAAAAGTAAGAATTGAGCCTTCTAGTAAGGCGGAAGGTAAAAGGCTTCAGAAACGAATCGGCGATGAATATCTGGACCTGAAGTTCGAGGACGGAGAGTTTAAAGTGCTCAACGACACCAATATTGAGGTAATCGGAGAGAAGCAACAATGATCATCATCAACACCAAGGCCTACAGTAAAGGAGTGGGAAAGAACCTGGAAAAACTCGTAGACAAAATAATAGACTCAACAGACCAAGATAAGATAATCATGTCGGTTCAGCCCGAGGATATCCTCAGGCTGGAAGATAAAGACATTGAAGTCTATGCACAGCACGTAGACGGCGTAGAACCTGGAAGCCATACAGGAAGCATCCTGCCAAAAGGAGTCAGAGAGGCAGGAGCAACAGGCACACTGATCAATCATTCAGAGAACAGGCTGGAAAAAAAGGAAATAAAGAAGTCTATAGAAGCAGCTGAAAAAGAAGGCCTTACCACTGTTGTATGCGCTCAGAGCCCTGAAGAATGCAGAGAACTGAGAGAATTGGAGCCAGATTACATAGCGTTTGAACCTCCGGAACTGATAGGGGGAGATACTTCAGTCGCTGAAGCAGAACCCGAGATAATAGAAGAAGCAGTAGAGGCCGCCTCTCCCGTCCCAGCATTGACAGGAGCAGGAATCAAGGCAACAGAAGACGTAAGTAAAAGCGTTGACCTAGGATGCGAAGGAGTCCTAGTCGCTTCCGGAATCATAAAAGCTGAAGAACCTGGAGAAGAAGCTAATGAACTGGTGAAAGGCCTTTGAAAGACATATGGCGGCAACGATACCAGAGCCTTAACGTACAACCTCTGAATAAGACAGTTCTTGTAGGTTTCAACGCAAACATCGACGTAAAGCATGATCTAGACGATAAAAGCCTTGACCTAGATGAAACCGAACCCGAAAACCTTGAAGAAGTATCAAGTAGTTCAGAATTCAAGTCTCTACTTGCTTACTGCATGGACAAAGGCCTTAACAAGGAAGTCAGCTATGAAGGCTTTGAACCCGAAGTTGAGGAAGACAGGAGAGAGATAGGAGGTCAGGCCGGTATAATGGCTAACTTCCTGGACAGAAACAACGCCCAGACCCTGTTCTACACACCCTTCCTATCTGAAGAGCTCTCAAAACAGCTTTCAAACAGCTTGGAAGTACCTAACTACTCAAACGGAGACATTGAATACAGGAGTCCTTCTGACTCTGTCAATACTGACCGCACAAAGATAAACAGGATATTCGAGTTTGAAGACGGCAAAACAGGAAGACTTATTCTCTCCGACAGGTTAAGAGGGTTCGGGCCTTACTTCCGACAGGGAATAGAGGAAAACCTGGATGAAATAGATGAAAAAATCGATCGAGCACTTCTCTCAGGCTTCCATAACGCAGAAGGCAATGTAGAGGCTAAACTTGCAAAGGCCTCCGAGCAGCTGGAGAAGATGAACTCGCCGATCCATATGGAGTACGTGGATTTAAGCAGCAAGCTAGGGCTTCTGCAGAAGTATATCTTCCCTCACATCGAAAGCATAGGGCTTGATGAACACGAGATGAAGAAACTGGAAGAAGGCCTGGATCTTTCTCTTGACGGAGAAAAGCCTTCTCTCGGCGAGGCGTTTCAGTTCGCCAAGTTCTTCATAGAAAAATTCGATCTTTCAAGAGTTCACATTCATACCTACAGCTACCATCTAAACGTTACAGAAAACGATTACGAAGTAGGGCCTGAAAAGATAAGAGAAAGCATGCTGTACGGAGAGACCTGCGCAATAAAAATGGCCGACGAAGGAGAGATACCTGAATGCGGTTCCACCCTGGAGTTCGATAACAAGCATCTGAGAAGGCTTGACGAGATTGAAGACTTTGCAGACTTCATGGGTCTGGAAGAATTCGCTGAAACAGGTATTGCAGAGGTAGAAGAGTTCAAAGTCGTTGCCGTTCCTCCTGTAATCCATGAAGATCCTGAAAGACTGGTGGGAATGGGAGACCTGATCTCGGCAGGAAGCTTTGTAAGAGAGATAGACTAGGCCTGATCTATAAACTTTCTCACGTTTTCCTCTACGTTCTCCAGGATTCTATCAAGATCCTCATCTGTATCTGCCTCACATCTAACACTCATTTTCTCCTCAGTATTTGAAGGCCTGACCAACGCCCAGCCGTCCTCAAAGTATATTTTAACGCCGTCAACCGTTGAAAGCTCGTGATCAGAGTACTCCTCTTTAACAGCTTCGATCACAGGCTTCTTTGCTTCTTCAGGACAGTCAATTCTCAGCTCCGGTGAGACAGGATACTCAGGCCAGGAGTAAAGTTCCTCAACTATATCTTCTTCCGCCACTATCTCGGACATCAGTACCGCGGCCAGAATCCCATCATCCCACGGGAAGTCGAGAGCAGGGAAGTAGTAATGGCCTGAAAGCTCTCCTGCAAAGACTATGGAACCGTCTTCGTGGATCTCCTCAGAGATAAACGTGTGGCCTACTCTAGTCTCTTCAGGTTCTCCACCGTTCTCCTCTACTTTCTCAGGAACCAGTTTTGAAGCTCTTAAGTCATGAACCACTTTACCCTCCTCTTCCTCAAGTATTTTTTCCGAGAACAGAGCTATCACCTTGTCCTCCTCGATGTAGCCGTATCCCGGCAGGATAAATCCTGCTCTGTCTCCATCGCCGTCAAGCAGCACTCCCAGTTCTTCGTCACTCATCTCCTCTTCCAGCTCTTCTTGGGCCTCTTCAGATCCTGGATCAGGAAGGTGATTAGGGAAACTCCCGTCTACTTCTTCATTAACCATTTTCACGTCTGCTCCAAGTCTCTCAAAAAGTTCGCGCGCCATTACACCTGTGACACCGTTCCCGGTGTTTACAGCAAGACTTATATCCAGTTCTCCAAACCTGTCTTCCAACGCCTCGATGTACGGTTCAAGAGGCTCAACCTCTGTTTTACCTCCTCCACCGCTTTCAAAGTCTTCTTCTCTGTAAATCTCCTCAATTCTCTTCATTCCTCCTTCCCGGGACATTGCCAAGGCCTCCTCACGGCAGAACTTGAAACCTGTGTACTCTGAAGGATTGTGAGAAGCAGTCACCACTGCAGACGAATCATAGTCTTCCTCTACCTGGTTGTGATAGATCACCGGTGTTGGCACCATGCCAGCGTAGTCAACGTCAACTCCTGTGCTTTTCACACCTTCTATAAAGGCCTCTGCAATTTTTTCGCCGTGATTTCTCCCATCTCTTCCTACAAGGACTTTTTCAGCATCTATAAACGTCCCGTAGGCCTTTCCAACTTTTTCAGCTTCTTCCTCTGATATCTCCTCGGGATACTTGCCTCTCAGGTCGTAGCTGTGGAAGAAAGAGACCATTTACGTCACCAGTAGCCTTCCAGTATGTCTTTTCTTTCCCTGTATTCTTCCTGGACATCGGGGAGAGATTTCTTCATTACTTTGGTATCCAGACTGGTTTCCATGAAGCCTCTGTCTTTCTCATAGATCGGTACCAGCTGGACATGTAGATGAGGTATTGACTCTCCTGCGGCCTTCCCTATATTCATTCCGATGTCTATTCCTGCAGGATCCATTACCTCCTGCTGTAGTTCTTCAACTCTCTGCACCATCGCGAACAGCCTGTTGCGTTCCTCATCCTCTAATTTAGACAGGTCATTCACGTGCCGCTTCGGTACAACCATCAGATGGCCTGTATTATATGGGAAGATATTGAGCTCCACCATCAGAAAATCATCTTCGTAGACCGGGAGAAAACTTACTCTATCATCTCCCTCTGCCTGAGCACAGAATATACAGTCAATATCCTCAGGTATTTCACTGGCCTCATACTCAGATCTTTTCGGACTCCACAAATACTGCTCGTACGGCTTCAAGTCAGTCATGAAAGAGAATTGTTGAGAATCAAATTTAAGCTTGGCGAATGCCTCCTAGAAAAGATCAAATTCGTGAAGATTCGCCTTCAGCTTCGTCCTCAAATCTCTTTCAGGCGGCTCTTCTCCCTGAATCCTGTGGGCTACATCTTTGATCGCTAGAGAGGCCTTCGAACTTGGTTTATGAGCTACAACCGGTTCTCTCAAGGCTATTGCCTCTCTTACATGCCTGTGGTCCGGTATCTGCCCTATTATCTCTGTCTCGACAAGATCCTCGATATCTTCTCTATCAACTTCAGATCTTTCTTCCCTTACTCCGTTCACTACCAGGCCTAGAACTTCCCTATCAAGCTGCTCTGCCAGTTTCTTGGCTCCAAGACAGTTCGTAAGCGACGGTAGTTCGGGCTCCGAGACAAGAAGGACTTCATCCGAGGCCTCGATTGCAGCTTCTACCTCATCTCCTATTCCTGCGGCCGCGTCTATAAATACAAAGTCTTTCTCGCCGAGAAATTCAACTATGGAATGCTTTAATTGATCAGCATTGGCATTGAACTCTAATACAGAAGCAGGAACTATAGATACTCCTTCAGGATGTTTTGAAACTGCCTGAGTTATATAGGCATCTCCGTTTAGTACATCGTTGAACGTTATCTCGGAGAATCCAAGGCCAAAATGCTGGGCCAGGTTAGCTCCTGAAAAGTTTCCATCGATTATGAGAACATCTTTACCCTGTCTGGAGAGAGCTGTCCCCAGATTAGAGGTGACCGTGGTTTTTCCGACACCACCTTTACCAGAAACAACAGAGATTACCCTGGTCATTAAAGTAAATTTGAAATCCGCGAGTTAAAAAGATGCCCTTTACTTGAACCGTTCCATCAGCTTCGAAAACAGGCCTGGCTCAGAAAGATCTGCCTCGTACTCTACACCGGCTAGATCTCCTGCCAAGGCCTTGAAACGCTCTGAAACATGATGGTCTGGCGCGTGATGGACAATAGGTTTCTTCATCGATAGAGCTTCCTCCACTTTCTCGTGGTGAGGGATCTCCATCATCACAGGATGACCTATCATCGACTCGACTTCCTCCGTATCAAGCTCGGCGTCATGGCCTTTAACCATATTCAGAACCACTCCTCGTACATCGGTACCGGCCTCTTCAGCAATATTCACAGTCTTCAAGGCATCTGTTACCGCCGGGAGGTTAGGATTAGTAACAATCAGGACTTCATCCGAGGCCTCAATCGCGTTAATCGATTCATTACCTAGACCTGCTGCGGAATCAACCAGTACAAAGTCCGGTTCCCCGACAGCATCAAGAAGTACGTCCGAGAGATTTGCTGGATCAGTATCATCCAGGTCTTCAACCGATAGGCCTGCAGGAACCACTCTGAGACCGGAATCATGTATATACATTGCCTCAGTTATGTGAGCATCTCCTTTCAGTACATCGTGGAGTGTCTTCGGGTACAGCGGGATTCCTATGTGGAATCCAAGGTTTGGGTTAGTAAGATTTGCGTCCAGAACCACTGTATCTGCGCCGAAGTTTGTCAGCGCTGCTCCAAGGTTTGAAGTTACCGTGGTCTTTCCGACCCCTCCCTTTCCACTGCTCACACAAATCAATCGGGTCATCGTATCAAACAGTTTACTCCACGCATTTAAATTATCTACGAGAGCTCACCCTGTCCACAACCAGTCAAGGCCTCCAGAAATTCTTTCATATTAAAATAACTTGGATACCATAAAACCAATATGGCCCAAGAATTCGCGGAAAGACTCAAGAAAATAGAACAAAAATGGCAGAAAAAATGGGAAGAAGAGAA
>JBDGSF010000053.1:0-8781 GCA_042217675.1 Candidatus Nanohaloarchaea archaeon
GAGCCTATCGAGAAAGGAGCTACTTTTCTCGGTTACAGGGTTTTTCCACATTACCGGCTTTTGAGGAAGAGGAACAAGTTAAAGTTCAAGAAACGGCTGAAGAAACAGAAAAATGAACTTGAGATAGGCCAGATTTCTTTCAAAGAGCTACGTCAGTCAGTTGCCTCTTGGAGAGGCCATGCTGAGCATGCTGATACCTGGAACTTGAGGAAGGAATACCTTGGTAGTCTATAGTGAAAGAACCTTGGCCATTGTATTGATACGCTATTTCGGTAGCGCCTTTGCTACTAGGAGATTCTCCTTGAAGAGGCCTTGACAGAGGTCCTAAACTAAGGCCTCTACTTCCTCGTTCAGTCTCTCGATGAAGTGTTCTTTCTGGTCTTCTGGTATCATGGCTCCTGCAGCAACGTTGTGGCCTCCACCTTCTCCGTCTACTTCTTGACAGATTTCCTCGACTGTCTCGCCCAGGTTTAAACCTGATTCTACGGCCTCTTTAGATGCGCGTGAAGAGACCTTCATCTTATCCTTATCGGACTCTGCAACCCCCATGACGACCGGTGATGAGAATACTCCGTTGCTCATTGTGATGGTGGTAACTGTTCCGATGAAGTCGTCGTCTATATTGCTTCCTCCGTCGATCACTCCTATCGTGTTCTCGTAGACTACATCATCGTTTTCCTTGTTTTTCTCTACGTACCGCAGTGAGGAGGAGATTTTCCGGCCGTACTTTGTGGATATTTCTTCCGCAAGCCTGAGATCGTTTTCCAAGAGGATCTTGATGCCTTTCCTTGGCTCTCCTAGGCGGCCGCATGCGTTGATAATTGTCGAGAACTCATCGATTTCATAGCCGTTGTCCAGAGTGTAGATATCGTTGAGAAGCTCCTGTACAGGGAAGCCGCGTCGAATCATCGCGTTGATCAAGGCCTTCTCTTCCTCTCCGCTGAGATCTGCAAGCGTACGGAAGTCACCGTTCTCTCTGACTTCGATGCCGGCTGACTTCACCAGTTGTATTGCGCCTGACTCGTTGTTTGAGACTCCTTCGAGATGAGGGTCTGTAGTATACATCAAAGATTTTTGAAGAGGTTTCGTGGTTCTTCCGTACAGGTCAAGGCCTTTTCTCTTCTCTATAAAATTGTTCTCCAGTGCTTCCTCCGCTAAATCTTTGTTGAGGCCTAGGAACTCGCCTTCCTGTTTCTGGACGTCTCCAGTTGCTCCTATCAAAGCGTACTTCACCAGGTCCTGGTTTTCCTCGTCAACTGCTTTCGCGAGAAGATAGGTCATTCCTGCAGCAGAGATAGCTTCTCCGCCGTCATGGCCTAAGAAGTGAGGGTTGAGGTGTATAAAGTTTTCAATTTCTTTTGATTCTTCTTCTGTCAGTGCTGGGTCGTGGTGATCTGAAATGATAACGTCTTTGTCGGTTTCTTCGAGCAAGTGGTTCTTTATGTGGCGTGATTGACCGGATCCGATGTCAACGAAAATTAGAAGGCCTTCGTCTTCTTCTGCGATTCTTTCGACGTCTTCCTCGTATAGCTGTCTAAGTATTTCGTATTCGAAGTCTTTTCCCAGTCTTTCCAGCATTTCTACTGCTATTGCTGTTGCGTTGATCCCGTCTGCGTCGTACTGACCTATTAAACGGATTTTTTCGTCGTATTCTCTTATTTTCTCTGCAGCAGGCTTGGCTGCATCTAGAATATCGTTAACCATCTCTGTCAATGAGTTTCTGCAGCACTTCTTTTATGAGTTTTGATTCAGGGCCTTGAGAGCGGTTCTGCGGACGTTATCAGGTATGAAGTTCTTGGAGAAGAAAAAGTGTGGGGTAGATGAGGGAGAAGGGTTTACTCTTTGGATTCGTATTCCCAGTCCTTATCTATGCGGCCTTCTTCCCTGTAGTAAGATGCTAGTCTTCTGATCTTGGCTTCTACCAGGCTGAGCCTTCTCTGAGCTTTCTCATCGTTTTTGTTCTCTTCAAGGTGCTGGTTGATGCTTTCTGCCTTATCCAGAAGGTTTCTAAGGTCTTCCGGCAGTTCTTCCTGTGCATTGTTCTCGGCCAGGATTTCTGTCACTTTCTTACCTGTAACGGTCTTGACGTCAGGAATACCGTACTCGTCTCTAAGCTTCATACCTATCTGTGAAGGATCGTGGCCTTCATCCTTCAGCTTGAGAACCAGTTCTTCGACTTCGTCTTCTTCATAGTCAAGCCATTCCGGCTGTTTCTTTTCTACAGGGTTTGAAGAACCTGAACTTCCTCTTGAACTCTTATGCATTCTTGCCATAATTTATCACGTACCGATCCGGTCAAGCCTGAACGCTTTCCCGGTCTCTTAATCAACTACTTACTGGAAATTATTTTAAAACAGCCTCCAAATAAGGCCTTCATGGAGTTCGATATCGATCAATCTCAGATACTTTACTCGGTCGGCGCATTCCTCGCAGTAGCATCTGTAGGTACTTGGCCGGCTCCCAGATAAGTTTCTCGCCACTAACTAAATCAATACTACTTTTACTGGCCTTCGCAGGCTTCTACCTAACAGCACAAAATATTGAAGGAAAAGAGATCAGGATAATAACTTCAGGCCTCTCAGGGTTCTCTGCAGTATTCTTTATACTCTATACATTCTTCAGATTTGATCTCGGGCCTTCAGTAGTGCTGTTGGGCCTGGCGGTCTCTGCAGTAGTATTTATGGTTGTAGGGTATAATCTTGAGCGTTTGAAAAGCTTTGACTGGCCAGTTAATTCCCGGCAGGCCGTCATCGGCGCTGTAGTTCTCGGCCTTGCATTTGTAGCTGTCGATGTCGCTACCTCTGATCTCAGCTACAGTTACCAGTGGAAGGACTCTGTCAATCTTTCAGCTGATCAAGATGTCCAGCTGGGGCAGGTAACGGTGGAAAACAGTTTCTTCCTGCCGAGAGAGGTTGAACGGCCTGAATACCGAGTCTGCCTCTATACTCCGGGGAAAAAAGAAGTTTACAGCCGTATCGAAAGCTCTGACGGCCTTCTATGGCGGGGTGAGAGAAAGATGAATGTAACGGTGAGATCTGTTGACCGGGCTGAGCATGAACCTGTCAACGGCAGTTTCTCCGTCGAGTCAATTCAGGGAGAGGAATGTCCTGACAGCGTGACTGGTGAGAAACTGGTTGTTGTCAAGGAGGCCCGCTGAAAGAGTTTTTAGCAGGTCCAGAGGCCTTTTTCTTTTCTCTTTGCTTCTTTCTCTATCTCTCTGAATTTTTCTTTCTTTGAGAACTTGCTGTTGTACATCCGTGCCAGGCCTTTTTCCAGTAGTTTCTGGTTTAGAGTAGTGTTTCCGTGTTTTATGTAGGCCAGTAGTCGGCCGTAGGTTCCGCGCCGGTCTGCTGAGGGATCTGTCGTGTATTTTATCTGGTTTCCGAGTTTTCTTTTTACGTAGTTTTTTGCTTTTTTGCCGTAAGTTCTCAGGCAGAGCCTGTTCTGTGTCGTGTTTGTGAGGCCGAATTCTCCTGGCGTGTTCTGGCCGTGTGTTTCCGGAGTATCTATTCCCAGGAATCTTATCGTATCTTCTCTGCCGTTTTCCCTGATGTTTACTGTATCGCCGTCTACGACTTTTGTCAGCGTTGTTTTTTCCGTCTGGATGGTTCTGTCATCGTGGAATGCTGTAATAGTTACTGTAAGAAGGAAGATGATGCCGAGGTTTTCCGGGGTGAAGAGTCTTTTCATGGATTTACTTGTAGCGACCTCTTTCCTCGACTTCTTCAAGCTGTTCGAGCACTTTTCCGGATTCATCGTAGTTCCTGTATCCTTCGATAAACTTGTTCCAGGCCTTTTCTGAGATTCCTGGGTGTGAACTGTTGAGAACCTGCTTCAGGAGATGTATATCGACTGCTTTATCCTCTATTCTTTCTGAGTGAAAGGCCAGGCCAAAGTCTATGAGGCGGAGTTCTTCGCCGCTGATCGCGTTGCTGGTGGTGATATCTCCGTGTATAACTTCTGCGCTGTGAAGTCTCCCGACGTTTTCTCCAAAGGCCTTCATCTGTTCTAAGTTTTCTTCAATAGTTTCTTTGAGTGGTTGGCCTTTGATTCTCTCCATTTCGATTGTGTTTTCCTCTTTTTGAAGTACCTCGGGCACCTTCACGCCGTTTTGCCTGGCTTTTTCCAGTATCCGGGTCTCTGTCTTGGTTCTCTCTTTTCTTATCCTCCGGTCTAATTCCGGATGCCTGTAGTCTTTCCTGTTCCTGGTCTTGACTACTTTATCCTTGAGGATTTCCACGTCGGCCTCTGCTCCCTTGAACTCCATATCTTTCTTTTAACAGGAGAATGCTTTTTTAGCCTTCTCTATCCTGGAGGTATCTTCTAAGCTCAAGCATGTTTCTTCTTCTGAGATCTTCTCTGTACTCCGGGTCCTCGATTATGCCTTTGATGTGGTCGGACAGAAGCTCTGAACTGGTGATGTCAGGAATGTTTACGTATTTAACGTTTTCATGTTCCAGAAGTTCATCTGCTTCCTCTATAGTTTCTGATCTGAGGATACGATCCGTGTCTGTTTCAAGGCCTATGATCTTCTCCGAAGCTGATTTCACTGGAACTGTAGAGATTATAAGCCTTGCCTGATTTAATCTGGCTTTTTCCCAGGTTCCATCATCCATTATGTCGCTGTAGATATAGTTCTCATTTTTTTCCTGCAGGTCCGAGACTTTTTCAGGATCGTTCTCTATGACCACAAATTTCTGGTTTTCCTCTTTCAGTTCCTCTGCAAGCCTCTTTCCCTGTGCGTCATATCCGACAAGGATCACGTGATCGAACAGTTTATCCTTGATATTGGTGTCAATATTTCTCTCGGCCTCTGGAAGTATATCGTAGCGGGACATAAACCGGTAGATCTGGTCTTCATGGCGGTGTGTGTAGGAGGAGATCATCATTGAGGCCGTGGCGGTGATAATGATAGACTGGAAGAGCACCTCGTTCATTACTCCTGCTAAGTATGTCTGGATTGCGATCACGAGTGTTAACTCGCTTATCTGGTCGATGCTCAGACCGGTCAGGTAGGCTGTTCTCTTGTTCTGGCCTTGGAGAATTAGAGAGGTAATAACTGTGTAAGGTTTGAAAACTGCTGTCAAAGCCAGCAGGATCGCCGATGTCAGAAGAACCTTGCTGGTAGGAAAGGTTACTAATGCGCCCAGCGACACAAAGAACACTGCCGAGAAAAAGTCCTTCAAAGAACCGGTTGTGTCAAGAATCTCAATGTTGTAAGGATACTTGGAGACCGCGAAGCCTGCTGCAAAACTACCAACTGCTATAGATATATTGAAGTAGTGAGCTAACCCGACGAAACTGGTTAAAACGGTTATAGAAAACAGCATTATGATCTCCCTGGAGCCCTCTGCAAGCCGGGTTAACCTGTCGAAGACGTTCTCTCTAAAGACAAGCGCACCCAGCATCAATGTCAGGCCCAGAAAGATGTTTTCAGGTACGTTCACCAGAAGGGTATCTACGCTGCCAAGCGCGATCAAAACCAGGACAGCTATAACGTCCTGGGTGAGATGTATTGACTCTGCTAGACGGCCATGAACAAGGTTTATGTGGATTTCTCTCTTCAAGAGGTTGAGCCCTACCAGTGTAGAGCTCAGTACAGCGGCTAAAGTGAAGAATATGCTGTTCAGTAGATCAAAGCCAAGAAGGTGGCGGGCAAGTGAAAGGCTGACAGCGCCTATAATCCCGATCTGCACAAGGCCTGCTATCTGACTGTCCTTGGCAACGGATGAAAGCCTTTCAGGATCCATCTTTACTCCGAAAATGAATACAAGGAATGCAAGGCCTATCTGGATAAATGTTATCATTTCCTGCTCGGGGAAGAATCCTCCTATCATCACTCCTGCAAGTATGTAGGCAGGTATCGCCGGGTGGTTAAAGTAGTCGAAAAGCAGCAGTGCTGCGGAAGAAGCCATGAATACTGCTGTCAGGGCTGTAATTAGTTCTGAGATGGTTCCTCACCTTTTATCCTTTCTATCTCTGCTTTTACCTCTTCTTCAAACAGTTTCTCGTCTTCAAGGTAGATCTCCAGGTACTCACTTAATCTATTGCCTGTCAAAATATTCTTCACTACTACATAGTCGGCTCCCATATCGTACAGGTCTACAGCGTTTTCCACAGTATCTGACTTCACTATAACTGTTGCATCTCTGTTTCTCTCCTCTAAAATCCGGTCGTTAACAGCTTTCTCTGGAGAGAGGCTTAGGATGAAGTCTGCCTTGTCTATATTTGCGGCGTCTCTTATTTCGCCGTGTTTAAAGTCTCCGTAAATGTACTCGTAGCTGGATCTGGAAAGTTCCTCGGTGTTGCTGGAGTTGCGATCCACAACTAACACGTTGAAGTGTTGATCAAGTGTTTCACAGGCCTTCCTTGAAACCTCGTCGAACCCGACTACCAATGCATGGCCTTCCAGAGTATTTACATCAAGGTCTTTCTTTTCGTCTTCATCGAATAGTTCGAGCACAGGTTCTATCTTTCTGTGGACCTGGTTCTTGTACTGCATCAGGTACGCTGAACTCCCCATTGTAAAGATAGCTACCATGCTGATGAATCCTGATACTTCCTGAGCCAGGTATCCTTCTGTGATCGCCAGGCCTGTAAGGATAATTCCGAACTCGCTTATCTGCGTCATATTTACAGCGGTTTTGAAGCTTGTCTCCGGAGTAAACTTGAAACGGTCCACAGTCAGGAAAAATATGAGGAACTTCCCTACAATTAACACAATTGATGCAGCTATGGCCTCAGGCAGGAAGGTCTTTATAGATCCTCCTGTTATACCTAGCCCGAAGTTTAAGAAGAATATAGCCATAAAGAGATCTGTCAAAGGCCTTACACGTTCCTGAAGCTCTCTGCTGTACGGTACCTGAGCCAAGCCGATTCCAGCTATGAAAGCTCCGATCTCCAGTGAAAGATTGAAGTACTGAGCCAGTGAAATAAACATAAAGGCCCAGGCAACTCCGTGAGTGAAGAATGCCAGATTGTTGCCGGATATCCTTTTCAGTACTCTGGAGAAAACATACTTCGATGACAGCAGGGATATAAGGCCTATCACTGAGATCATTAGAAGTATCTCGCCGAATTTCAAAGCTAGTTGAAGAGGCTGAGTTGTTTGAACTGTAAGAAGCGCAATTATAAGTACTACTACGATATCCTGTACCAGAAGGACTCCTACGTCAAGACGGCCTGGAAGTGTGGAAGTCTCCTCCATATTGGTGAGTAGCTTTACAACCAGGGCTGTTGAACTGAACATGAATGCGGCTCCAAGAAATGCAGAGGTAACAAGACTGAAACCTAGGAATGAGCTGACAATTAATCCAAGGCCGAAGACCAGAATCATCTGGATCACGGCAATACCGATCGTAGGACGTAAGACATCTCTTACTTCATCGATATCGATCTCAAGGCCTATCAGGAACAGAAGAAATACTAATCCGAGCTCGGAAAGAATCGAGGTGATTTCGGTCTTACCTACAATGTTCAGGCCTACAGGCCCAACCAGAAGCCCTGCAACAATGTAAGCCATCACCTTTGGCTGCCGGGTTCTCTCAGCTACAACGCTAAGAAAAGTAGCGATTCCTATCAGAACTGCTAGAGACTCGTAGCCGGAGACCATGTCTAAACAATTTTTACGGACTGCTTCTTCTTAATACATAACACTTTCAAACATTCCAGCAAACTTCTACCTGGTCAGGCCTCCAGTCAGGCTTTTTACCGGATTCGCCTATATCTGTCTCACGCCCGGCTTTCAACTCGACAAGGCCTTGATGCGCGATCATCGCCCCGTTATCCATGCAGTACTCCGGAGGAGGAACGTAGGCCTCTCCGTCCCGCTGCTCCGCCATCTCTTCCACCATCTCTCTTAGCCGTGAGTTCATGGCTACTCCTCCCGTTAGAAGGGCCTCGCTGGAGTTTTCCTGGCTCATAGCTCTCTCCAGTGCTTCAACTGCTGCAGAGTAAGCGTATTCCTGGAAACTGTTGGCCAGGACTTCGTCTTCAACATCTCCCACTTTTCTTTCGGCCTCGGTTGTAAGGCCTGAGAAAGAGAAGTCCATGCCCTTGATGGGGTAGCTCATTTCAATTATTTCGTCTGTCCTCTCGGCGAGTTTCTCTATTTCAGGGCCTCCTGGGTGCGGGTGCCCAAGTTCTCTGGCTAACTTGTCCAGTGCGTTTCCCAGTGCGATATCCAGGGTTTCTCCTATGACTCTGTAACGGCCTGATCTGTAATCGATTATCTGGGTGTTTCCCCCGGAGACGTAGAGCGTTGTCGGATTCTCCGCTTCAGTAGTTCTGATCCCTATGGAGATATGGGCCAGGCAGTGATTGACACCGATCAAGGGAACACTGTACTTCTTCGCCAGTGTCCTCGCAAGTACAGCACCTACATCCAGGCACTGAGGTATTCCAGGCCCCTGCGAGAAAGCTATGGCATCGATATCCTCTAGAGAGAAGTCTGCTTTGGCCTCAGCCTCGTTGATCTTCTCCAGTGCATGCTGGTAGTGGTGCTCTGAGGCCTTCCGTGGGTGTATTCCGCCTTCCTCTGGCTCGAACATTGACTTTACATTGGCGTGTATCTCTTCTTCATCCACTATTCCGATGCCGAGAGTATGGGCAGTTGACTCGATGCCTAGGACTCTCATTCTGGAAAGAATAGGAGTTGGAAAAGTTAAAAGTTGAGAGGTAGAGGCCAGAAAAATTGATAGGGGAAAAGAAGGTAAGGCCTTGGTGCCTTACTGGTGTTTGGTGTAGCCGCATTTGCCGCAGCTTTTGCGGTCTTCGTGTTCT
>JBDGSF010000054.1:0-12210 GCA_042217675.1 Candidatus Nanohaloarchaea archaeon
AGGCATCTGTAGGTAAATTCGTTGTTGCGGCCTTCTATTCTTACCACATCTGACCGGTCAAGGTTTTTCTGGATGGTGAGATTGAAATCTCTCTGAGGGTCAACTATGTCCGGACGGAATTCGTGTTCTGAGTCTTGGACAGGCCTGCTGTTGACGTAGACTCTGAGCAGCGAGGTATTGATTGCCTTTGTGTTGCTGTTTCTGATGTATAGAACGCTTTCTGAGGGTTTTGTGTTGCATGACTCAATTGTCAATCTGCTTTGCTCAAATACGTTTGTATTCTGGTCTACCTGGCCCTGAACATTCTTTATCTGGTAGTACAGTGTTCCTGTTGCGGCCACGGCGATACCCATCAAAAGCGTCACTGCTACTACAGGTGTAATGCCCTTTCTAAACTCCATTATCTAAATATTTGAGCTGCTAGTTTATGAGACTCCGCCATGATTAATATACCTTCTTTGTTAAAATCTAGGTTATGTCGGAAGAAGACAAGCACCCCTTCGTGGATGAAGAAGCGAGAAAATCCTCTACGATAGTTACAAAGCACTCAATTGCGATCCCTGAAGACGAGCAGAAGTTCAAGAAGTCAGACAGGGCCTGGAACTGGGAGAAAATCGTGGATCTTTTCTTCCCGCAGGAGCAGTCGCCTAAAAGAAACAAGTACGCCAAGATATTCCTTCGAGAATTAAAGTCTGAGGGAGAGATTGACTCCGAGAAACTGAATAACTTTGATGAATGGGGTCATGAGAAAGGCCTGAGTAACTTGAAGAATAATATTTTGCCAAAGCTTCGGCGTATAGGAGTGATTCAGTACGAGTACCTTGAGTACAGAGGGCCTCGTGAAGGCAAGCAGGGCCGTCGTAAAGTCGTGAAGCCGGCGAAGTCTTTCACTTCGATACTGGATTCTATGGCTAACGGCTGGGCTGCTTTTGAATCCGCCGCGTATCAGCAGAAGGACTAGCTTTCCCTAACCATGGTCGTGTCTGGAGATCTCTAGGGAAAGATCCTTCTCTATTATTCTTAGAGAGTTTGAACTGCGACGACGTTCGCTTCAGGGTGCAACTGTGGCTGTGTCTCTTCTTCCTCTAACTGGGCCTGAAGTTCTACCTCGAACATTCTCGCGTTTGCGTCCATTTTGTTTTTCACCTGGTGGTGTTGTATTGTTCCGGGTTAAGTTTGTGGTTTGTTGCAGTAAGATGAATGTAATATCGACCGTGGGACGTACTGCACCTTTCCAAGCACAGCACGCCCCCGATTCCAATTCCGTACCTGTGTTCCACAGAGGTAGAAGAACTGGAATCCAATCAAGCTCTTGAGTATTCGCGGTCGGCGCTTGACTCCAGTAGGAGCCAAGGCTTCATCCCGCTTTACTCTGCCAGGTTAATAATTGAGAACTTAGCCTTGGCCCTGGTCAGATGGGTATAGCACAGGCTCACAGAATCCATCCACATGTTTCCTGCGGCCAGAGTTTTTACCAGAGCCATGTTTTCAACTGAACATTAGGCATTTCTACTTTTAAGTCTATCGCCCTTTTGCGTGAGCCTCAAAAACCTTGCCTGTCAGGCGCTGATGAGCGATTTCAAGTAAATCCTGAAGATTACGGGCATCGTACTGATTATACCTCACAAGCTTATCCAAGGCCTCTTCGTCGCCGTCTTTCTCGTATTTCTTCCACAGACGTACTGCCTCTCTTCCATCGATATCCTCCAGCTCTCTTTCCACATCCAGTTGTTTCTCGATCTTCTTCAGTCCTCCAGAGTATCCCAGCCGTTTGAAAAGGTACATCAAGTCGATGTGAGGCACGTTTATATCCATATCAAAATTGTGTTCAAGGAAGGGTTGGTCGAAACGCTTGCCGTTGAACGATACAAGTATCTTGGATTCAAACATCTCCTCCTCAAGTCTTTTCCGGGTAAGATCCTGGCCCTGTATCAGAGTCCTGGATTCTCCGCCGCGGTGGAAGCTGACAGTGGTAACCTTGTTCTTCTTCCTGTCGAGGCCTGTGGTTTCTATATCGAAGAAACAGGCCTTGTCCTCGAAGTTGCGGTAAAGTCTCCACAGGCTTTTGTTCGGAAGTTTTTCCTGGAAAAATACAGAGTTCTCTACTTCCAGGTTTCTGCGGGCCTTGTCTACGAAGCTGGAGATTTTCTCCTGTTTTCTTGAGCTTATAGAACTGGTGCCGGTTACATGGTCCCAGTGCGTTACTCCTTTCTTCCAGAGTTTCTTCTCGGTTTTCTCTCCTACTCCAGGCGCGAGGATAAAGCTGTTCTCAATCCGCATCAATACTCACTTAAGAAAAATAAGAAAGGGAACAGGTAAAAATTCGTTGGCCGTCGAAAGGCTTACTGAGAAGCCTTTACGTCGTCGGCCTGCACAGTCTTTCTGCCTGCGTGCTGAGCGTATTCCTTTGCTTCACGTGCTCGGTCACTTGCGAATTCTTCCAGTTCATCTCTTAGTTCCTCTACTGCATCTTCGGATACTCTGGAAGCTCCGGACTGTTTGATGATTCTCTTTACAGGTGCTAGTGGTAGTTCTGCCATGGTAATTGTCACCTCCTTTGGGAAAAAACTATATCTTCTGTATACATTATTACATGAATCCCTATAAAAACCTTAGGTCTAATACGGGCACTATTCTACGATTAAACCTCTACTACAACTCGCACAACATAAAGAAGGCTGAACGCGATTTTATCTTAAAAATTAGGCCATACAGGTCCTCAGGTTTCAAACTAAAATTGTTTTCAGGCCCGAGCCTGTTCTAAAACCGATCTGTAGGCGTTTCTTCAGGAGGTATGACTCGCTCCCGTCTTTGAACAGTTACTTAATCTTTCGAGCACCTTTACCAGAATTATGGAGATCCAAACTCAGATTCTAGATGTCGACTACCAGACAGAAAACGGAGAGGTATATATACGCCTGTTCGGCAAGTCCGGCACAGAAAACGTGATAGCATACGACCATGGTTTCAGGCCTTATTTCTACGCTATTCCCTCGGAAGACGCCGAGGCCCTGGAGGATGAGATTCTATCCGAAGAGTTCAAGGAAGACGGGGAAAAACTTCCTGTGGAGGAAACCGAGATACTGGAAAAAGACACGGGGAAAGAAGTCAGGACGGTCGTTAAGGTCTACACAACTGTACCTGCGAACGTACCTAAGCTGAAGAACCAGATCTGGGATCTACCTGAAAACGATAGATGCAGAGAGTTTGACATACCGTTCTACAGGAGATACCTGATAGACAAAGGCATAAGACCGGGTAAAACAGTAGAGCTGAAGGGTGAAGCTGTAGAATCAGAGAAACTTGACCGCGCGATCGACTTGGAAGAAGTAAATCCGGATGTGGAAGAGAAGGAACAAGAATACCGGACAATGGCGTTTGATCTAGAGGTCTACGACGAAAAAGTGATAATGGCCTCGATGAAGTCAGAAGGGTTTGAAAAAGTGCTTTCCATCTCTGAAGTGGACAGGGATTTCGTGGAGCACGTTGAAGATGAAGAAGAACTGCTGAAACGATTTATAGAGATAGTAGAGAAAAGAGACATTGATATCTTAACAGGCTACAACACTGACGAGTTCGATTTCTCAGTGCTTAGAGAGGCCGCAGAAAGAAACAACGTCACCCTCGCATTAGGCCGTGATGGAGAAAGAATGAAGTTCAACAGGAGAGGAAGGTTCTCGGCCGCCAGGCTGAAAGGCAGAGCGCACCTAGATCTCTACCCCTTCGTGGACCACGTTCTATCCCCGGGCTTGGATGCGGAAAACCTGGATCTGGATTCCGTGGCGGAGGAACTCCTAGGAGAAAATAAAGACGAGATGACCTGGGAGCAGATGAAGAAATCCTGGGAAGAACAGGAAGAACTCGAGGAATTCGCCGACTACTGTCTCAAGGACTCCGAACTGGCCTTCGGACTGTCTAAAGAGATCGTACCTCAAATAATCGAACTCTCCAAACTCGTCGGAACCATACCGTTCGACACCTGCCGGCTTACCTACGGCCAGCTGACGGAAAACTTTCTCCTCCGAGAAGCATTCAACAGAGACATGTTAGCTCCTAACAGGCCTTCACAGCAGAAGAGAGAAGACAGAAGGAGAGAAGGAGGGTACTCTGGAGGATTCGTTTACACCCCTGAGTCAGGCCTCCATGAAAACATCGCATTGTTCGACTTCCGATCCCTGTATCCAACGGTAATGGTAGCCCACAATATCTCTCCTGACACATTGAACCTCGACGAATGCGACAACAGGTTTGAACTGGACAAGTTTGACTACGACTTCTGTCAGGACGAACAAGGCTTCTTCCCTGAGCTGATCGAAGGCCTTGTAGAGGAGAGATACGAGATCAAAAGAGAGATGAAAGAAAAAGAAGAAAACACCGCAGAGCACCAGAATCTTTACAACCGCCAACAGGCTGAGAAAATCTTGGCTAATTCCTTCTACGGATACCTCGGCTACAACGGTGCAAGATGGTACTCAAAGGAGGCTGCAGAAGCTACAACCTTCATGGGCAGGAAATACATTGAAGACACTATCGAGACGGCGGAGGGAAACGGTTTCGAAGTTGTTTACGGCGATACTGACTCTGTATTCCTTAAAGGCGATAACATCCGCGATAGAATGGATGAGTTTCTTGACGAGGTGAATGATGACCTGCCGGAGTTTATGGAGCTGGAGTTCGAAGGCTTCTTTACCAGAGGCCTCTTTACATCAACCGAGTCCGGAGAAGGAGCGAAGAAAAAGTATGCTCTGATCGATGAGGAAGGAAAACTGAAGATCACAGGCTTTGAACAGGTAAGAAGGGACTGGAGCCCTATCGCA
Organism: Candidatus Nanohaloarchaea archaeon; assembly: GCA_042217675.1. Taxonomy (GTDB): domain Archaea; phylum Nanohalarchaeota; class Nanosalinia; order Nanosalinales; family Nanosalinaceae; genus Nanohalovita. Next base: position 4,818 of record JBDGSF010000054.1, read on the forward strand.
AAGGAAACCCAGAAGAAGGTATTAAGAGCTGTACTGGAGAACGATGTTGAAGAAGCTGTAGAGATAGTAAAGGAAACTATCGAAAGACTTCAATCCGGAGATGTGCCTGTCGAAAAACTCAAGATCTATACAACTCTGACAAAGCCTCCGGAGGAGTACGACTCGACCGCACCACACGTTGAAGCCGCTAAAAAAGCCAAGAAAAGAGGCGAAGATATATCTCCGGAATCAACGATCACTTACGTCATTACTTCAGGAGGCGGAAGCATTTCATCAAGAGCAGAAATCCTTAAATACGCTGACAGCTATGACTCAGAGTACTATGTTGAGAACCAGGTCCTGCCGGTAGCTCTGAGAGTCTTAAAGGTGTTCGGCTATACAGAAGACCAGCTGAAAGGAAAAGGAAAGCAAAGCGGTCTCGGAAGATTCAGCTAGTAGCTGTGGACAGACTTATCTAAAGCGTCTTCACAGGCCTCCATGAACGCCTCCGGAAAAGTAGGATGGGCATGAATGGTGTTCGCTACATCATCAAGATAAGCCTGCATCTCCAGAGCCAGAGTGGCCTCGGCAATTACATCAGACGCTCGAGGCCCGACTATCTGTGTTCCAACCAGTTTCCCATCTTCTCTAGCCACTACACGGATAAAACCTTCTGTTTCTCTAATAGTCTTGGCTCTTCCGGACGCGGTGAACGGAAAACGGCCGATCTTTATTTCTTCAAACTTTTCCCTCGCTTCTTCAGGGCCAAGCCCCACTGTAGCTACCTCTGGATCTGTGTACATGGCCTTTGGAATATACTGGTTGTCAAAGGCGGAAGGCTTGCCTGCTGCGACTTCCGCCGCAACCTTGCCCTCTCTGTAGGCCTTGTGAGCGAGCATTGGCTGTCCTATTACATCGCCGATAGCAAATATATTTTCGTCCGAGGTCTTGAGCTGGTTATCGGCCTGTATAAACCCGTTTTCGACTTCCACACCTGTTTCTTCAAGGTTTAAGGCCTCGATACCGGGTTCTGCTGTTCTTCCTGCAGCAACCAGAATATAGTCTCCCTCAATCTCTACTTCCTCGTCCTCCTTTTCAGCTACAAGGACTGCCTTATCTTCCTGATGCTTTACTTCTTTGGCCTCTGTAGAGGTATAGATTTCGTCTCTGTAGTTCTCGCTTGTCTCCTTTAGCTTATCCACTATTTTCCTGTCGAATCCTGGCAGGATGTTTTCACGGGCCTCCACTATTTTAACCTCTGTACCGAACTTGCTGAACTTGGTGGCGGCCTCCATACCGATGTAGCCGCCGCCGACTACGACAAGTTCCTCCGGTACTTCTTCAAGGTTAAACAGTTCTCTGGAGGATATTACTTTTTCCTGGTCAAATTCAAGCCCCGGAATCTCTACAGGAGTGCTTCCGGTAGCGATTATCGCGTTTTCAAACTCTATCTTGTCGGTGCGGTGCTCTTCCTCTATTCTCACGGTGCTGGAGTCAATGAACTTGGCTTCTCCCTTCTTGTACTCTATGTTTTCATGCTCAAGCATTCCTTCAATACCAGAGTCAAGTTCCTCCACAATACTGTCCTTCCATTCCTTGATCTGGCTGAAATCTACTTCTTCAAACTCTATCTCCATGCCTACATCGCTCCATTCCTGGGCCTCTTCAAACAGTTTTGAAGCATGAATAAAGGCCTTTGCAGGTATACAACCCCTGTTGAGACAGGTTCCTCCTATCTTCTCCTTATCAACAAGTACTACATCAAGGCCTTCCTGTGCGGCTCTAATCGCTGCGGAGTAACCTCCGGGTCCTGCGCCTATAACTACAAGATCTGTTCCTGTTGCTATATCTCCTACAACCATTTTTAGAGGCTCACAATCAGTTCTTCAGGGTTCTCCAGGTTTTCCACTAGATCGTTCATGAATCTGGCAGCTGTTGCACCGTCTACAACTCGGTGATCATAGCTCAGTGAGAGCTTGACGGTGGTTCTCGGAGCTACTTCACCATCCACTACTTCAGCGGTTTCTCCAATCCTTCCTACTCCAAGTATAGCTACCTGCGGATAATTGATGATAGGCGTGAATTCTTCGCCGCCGATTACACCTATATTGGTGATCGAGAATGTTCCTGGCGTCATTTCTTCTCTTCCTAGTTCTCCGTCTTGAGCGGCCTCCGCCTTCTCCACGATGTCCTCACCGAGTTCAACCATGTCTTTATCGTCTACGTCGTCTATACGAGGTACGAGTAGGCCTCTATCGGTGTCGACAGCGATATTGAAGTCGTAGTACTTTTTCCTGATGATCTCGTTGTTTTCCTCATCTATCTCCGCGTTCACTTCAGGATAATCCTTCAAGGCCTTGACAGAGGCCTTCATTATGAACGGAAGGTAGGTAAGATGTGCCTCGATCTCGTTCTCCACATCGTGCTGCATATCCGCCAGTTCAGTGATATCAGCTTTCTCCACATGTGTTACGTGAGGAGCTGTGAACTTTGACTCGGTCATTTTCTCCGCTATCTTCCTCCGAGTCCCTGACATCTCAACTCTTTCAACCTGGCCTCTGTAGTCTCTATCGATCTCAGAGGTTTCTTCTGCCGATCCGGATGCTTCCAGAACGTCTTCTCTGGTTACTTTTCCACCACGGCCTGAACCTTCAATTTTCTGAATATCAACTTCTTTCTCCCGCGCCAGCTGTCTTACCGATGGAGACGCATTTACCTTTTCTTCGTTGTCTTCTCTTTCAGGACTGCTTTCAGCCTCACTGCTTTTGGAGGCCTTGATAACGTCTTCCTCTGTAATCCTGTCGCCGGAATCTATGCTTTCCAGGTCAACGTTTTTCTCTTCCGCAAGCTTCCTTACCTTCGGAAGAGCAAGCACGTCCGCTGAAGAACGGTTTCTGGTTTCTCCCTGACTTTCAAGGCCTTGCTTTTCTGGTTCTTCTTTTTCTTCGTCTTCGGACTCTTCTGCTTCCTCTTTTTCATCTGCAGCTTTATCTTCTGGTTCTTCTGCATTGGTTTCAAGATCCATTATAACTTCTCCGACCTCGACCTGGTCTCCAGGCTCGGCTTTCAGCTCTTCTACCGTTCCATCCGAAGGAGAGGGAATCTCAACGACTGCTTTATCGGTCTCGGCCTCTCCGACGACCTGGTCTTCCTCTATCTCTTCTCCTTCCTCTACTTTCCATTCCAGAAACTTTCCTTCCGTTACTCCTTCGCCGGTGTCAGGGAACTCGAACTCTATTTTGATCACCTAGAAGTTCAGGACTCTCTCAAGGCCTTTTACTGCTCTCTCCTTGTTCGGCATGTAGAAGTCCTCCAGGGTGTACAGCGGGTAAGGAACGTCAGGCCCTGTCACTCTTTCGACCGGAGCCTCCATCTTGAGGATTTCGTTTTCCTGTATTCTTGAAGCTACCTCTGCGCCGAAGCCTGCGGATTCAGGAGCCTCGTGAAGCACCATGGCTCTTCCGGTTTTCTCCACGGATTCATAGACTGTTTCGAAGTCCGCAGCGTAAATAGTTCTTAGATCAATTATTTCAACGTCCGCATCTACTTCTTCCGCTGCGTCCTCCGCAACAGGAATCATTGCACCCCATGAGACAAGTGTTACGTCTTCTCCTTCCTGTACTACTCGAGATTTCTCCAGTTCAACTTCTTTCTCTGTATCGACTTCTTCCTTGAACGCCCTGTAGATCTTCTTCGGCTCAAGGAATACTACAGGATCATCCATCTGGATAGATTTTCTCAGAAGCGAGTAGGCATCCTGAGGAGTGCTCGGGATAACAACGTGAAGACCCTGCATATGGGCGTAGAAGGCCTCCGGTGACTCGGAGTGATGCTCCAACGCGGAAATTCCCCCGCCGTAAGGAGCTCTAACCGTAAGAGGTACCTCGTATTCCCCGCGGCTTCTGATCCTCATTCTAGACGCGTGCTCCTTGATCTGGTACAGCGCGAGATACGAGAAACCGGAGAACTGCATCTCCACTACAGGCCGGAAACCGTAAAGGCTCATCCCTATAGCGGTTCCAGCTATACCTGATTCCGCGAGAGGGCTGGAGAAAATTCTTTCCTGGCCGAAATCTTCCTGAAGGCCTTCAGTTGCCCTGAAGACTCCTCCATCCTCTCCTACGTCTTCTCCGTAGGCGATTACGTCTTCATCGTTTTCCATCTCGTCGTGCAAGGCCTGGTTAACAGCTTCTACAATATTCATCTTGCTCATTATTGATTCACCTCTTCTCTGAATCTTTCTTTCTCTTCTTTCAGGAGATCCGGCATCTCCTTGTAGACATAGTCAAATAATTCATCGAACTCGGGGTCATCCATCTCCTTGGCCTTTTCCGCGGCCTCATCAACTTTCTCTTCTGCCTCGTCCTCGAACTCTTCAAGTTCGTCGTTCCAGATACCGTGTTCCTTCAAGTATTCTCTGAAACGCTTTAACGGATCTTTCTCCTTCCATTCCTCGACTTCTTCTTCATCCCTGTAACGTGTGGAGTCGTCGGAAGTAGTGTGGTCGTCAAGACGGTAGGTGACGGCCTCAATCAATACGGGTTCTCCGTTACGGGCTTTCTCCAGGGCTTCTTCAACTGCCTTGATAACTGCCAAGATATCGTTTCCATCGACCTGTATGCCTTCGATTCCATAGGCCAGTGCTTTCTGCGCAATTGTCTCCGACTTGGTCTGTCTTTCTCTGGGCATCGAGATCGCGTACTGATTGTTCTGAACTATAAATACAGAATGAGCGTCGTAGACTCCTGCGAAGTTCACGGCTTCGTGGAAATCTCCTTCAGAAGTCGAACCGTCTCCCGTAAACCCTATTACAGCGTTTTCATCTCCTTTCTTCTCCATCGCCATTCCGAGGCCCGCGGTATGAAGGTTCTGCGTCCCGACAGGGATCGCCACGGGCAGAGTATTCAGGTCTTTCAATCCTTTATGGCCGTTGGCATCTCCCATCCATCTCTGGAAGATCTTCTCAAGCGGAGCACCTCTCTGGATCAAAGCCGCGGACTCGCGGAAGCTCTGAACCATCCAGTCCTCGTCTTCCAGGGCGAACACGGCTCCCAGCTGAGCTGCTTCCTGGCCTTTATGAGGGGCGTAAGTAGAGATATCGCCTCGTCTCTGAAGGCTGAACGCTTTTTCATCAAACTTTCTTGCCACCACCATGTTCCTGTAGAGCTCACGGTACTCCTCCTCTTCAATCCAGGGAAAATCCTCGTCGTCCTCGGTACCCATCACTTCAATACGCTCTACAGAACCGCTGTAAACTTCCTCACGCATTATAAATGACAAAGGCCCCGGCTCGTATATAAAAAATCGTTTGCGACCATTCGGTGAACTCAACACTCTAAATAACCAGCGGTTCGCATCCACAAGTATGGATATCGAAAAACTTTTTCAGCCAGACAAAGTAGCGGTGGTAGGCGCTTCGCGCCATGAAGGTAAGACAGGCCATGAAATCTTCGACAACCTTCTGCACGGTTTTGAAGGAGACGTGACTCCTGTAAACCCTGAAGCAGAGGAGGTAGAAGGCTTAAAGGCCTACGACGAGATACCTGAATGGACGGACATGGCGGTGATAGCAGTTCCGTCCAGGATAGTTCCAGAAGTCCTGAGGGATGCCGCCGGAAAAGAAGTTGAGGCCGCAGTAATTGTCTCCGCGGGCTTCTCCGAGACAGGAAACGATGAACTGGAGGAAGAAGTGCTTGAGATCGCCAACGAAAACGGTATCGCGCTTCTAGGCCCCAACGTATTGGGCCTGATAAACACCGAGAACTCGATGAACGCATCCTTCGCCTCGAAAATGCCTGAAAAAGGAAATATCTCATTCATGAGTCAGAGCGGGGCCTTCTGCACAGCAATACTTGACTACTCCAAAGCAGAACATATCGGGTTCCGGCACTTCGTGTCGCTGGGAAACAAGGCCCAGTTAAACGAGGTCGACATGCTGAAAAAGTGGCGTGAAGACGATACAGAATCAATTATCTCCTATACAGAGGGAATTGAAAACGGTAGAGAGTTCATGAAGGAGGCCGAGAAAACCTCGAGGGAGAAACCGGTTGTAATGATCAAATCCGGTAGAACAGACAAAGGAGGAAACGCTGCATCATCACACACAGGCAGCATCGCAGGCAGTTACCAGGCCTACCAGGCAGCATTCAGGAAAGCTGGAATCATAGAGGCAGAATCCAACAGAGAACTGCTGGACTTCGGAAGAGCATTCTCGTATCAAGAGCTTCCTAAAGGAGAAAACGTCGCAATAATAACGAATGCAGGAGGGCCTGGAGTAATTACCACGGATGAAATATCGCAGAAAGGCCTTGAACTAGCTGAATTTTCTGATAGGACGTGTGAGAAACTCGAGGAGGAGATGCCGGAGGAGTCAACACCTCACAACCCTCTGGACGTTATAGGGGATGCCGGCCACTACAGATACAGGAAGGCCCTGGAGATAATACTTGAAGACGAAAACGTTGACTCGGCGATCGTGCTCCTGACACCACAGGCCAACACAGAAATCGACAAAACCGCGAAAGCCATAGTAGAGGCCGAAAAAGAAACAGAAAAACCTATTTTCACGTCCTTCATGGGTGAAGACGACGTGGAATCAGGGAAGAAAATACTTGAGGAAAACGATATACCGGAGTTCGAAGATCCTGTCGACGCTGTCAAAACAGTCAAATCAATGCTGAATTACAGAGAATTCCTTGAAACCGACAGAAACTACAGGGAAATAGAATACGACAGAGAGGAAGCCGAAGAGGCCCTGGAAAGCTATCAGGGATACGAGGACGGCCACGAGCTTTTCGAGGCCTACAACTTTGATCTTCCGTTGACAGAGGTGGAGAACGCTCCGCTGGAAGCAGAGAAAGCAGCATCAAGAATAGGGTATCCTGTCGTCATGAAGATTGACTCTCCCGAAATCGCTCACAAAACCGATGTAGGAGGAGTAGAGACAGGGATTGAGAGCAGGGAGGAAGCCAAGGAAGCATTCAGAAACATTATAGAGAACGCACACCACGCCAAAAACGGCCAGGTACCGATAAACGGAGTAATAATACAGGAAGAAATAGAAGGCCTGGAAGTAGCGCTCGGCATGAAACGCGACCCACAGTTCGGACCAATGATACTCGTAGGCCTCGGAGGAATCTACATAGAAGCACTCCACGACATCAGCTTTGGAATCGCACCCATCAGCGAAGAAGAAGCAGAACAGATGATCGAAGAACTACAGAGCTCCGACCTTTTCGAAGGAACACGCGGACAGGAAAACAAGATGAAAATACTCAAAGACGCAATAATCCGCCTCGGACAACTATCACTAAACCACGAAGAGATCTCAGAGATAGACATCAACCCCCTGATACTCCAAGAAGACAAGGCCTACATCGCCGATATAGAACTGGAGACGGAATGAAGCGTCGGG